>JAJZYE010000008.1 GCA_021806055.1 Actinomycetes bacterium
GTGCCGCCCACCTCGACCGGTGACGGGCTGGTGACCTAGAGGAGGCAGTCGACACCGCTCCCTTCTCCCTTCTCCCTTCTCCCTTCTCCCTTCTCCCTTCTCCCTTCTCCCTTCTCCCTTCTCCCTTCTCCCTTCTCCCTTCTCCCTTCTCCCTTCTCCCTTCTCCCTTCTCCCATAGGTCTCGTGTGTCCGGACGTCGACGTCGCCATTGGAGTTCGTGATGGCCCACGGTACGGCGTGGCGCCGCTGGCGGGTTCGCCGCCGACGCTCGGCTTGCGACCCACCCCGGACGGGACCCGGCGCCTCGAGCGCGGACCCGACCCGCTCGAGATGAGGACCCTGGGAACCGTTCACTCATCACCCGGTCTCCGTACCCACCCACCCGTGAGCGACCGAACGACGTCTCGTACGCGTCCGAGGTACGTACCGGTGCGCGCCGCTGCTCTGGTCCGCAGCGACATCGCGCGGAACCGTCGTGCGGGCGACCCTGACCCCGAGGGCGATGACACCTCCTCGCGTCACCTCTCCCCCGACGTCCAAGGAGCTCCCGCACCGCCCACGGTGATCACTACGCAGTTCGGTCACGCACCCCGGGCGCCAACTGGCGCTCTACGTCGCGTCGAGACTCACACGACGGCGGAGGACTCACCTGGTCCCGTCGTCGTGGCCGGCGCACCCGCTCGTGGCCCCTCGTCGTGATGTCGATCATCAAGCGACGGCCCTCGGACCACCCACTGCGCGTCGTCGACCCACGCGTCAATCCAGTCACGCCACGCGAGCGACTCGGTGCTCACGCCGGCGGCGTGATACGCCGCGCGCGCCGTCGACAGACGCTGCGCCACCACGCCCAGTCCGCTCGGCAGGCTCGCCGCGATGCGGTCGCGTATCCAGGACGCGAGGGCGGGTGAGGACCCCGAGGTCGACACCGAGACCACGACGTCACCGTCACGGTGCAACGCGGTGAAATAGAAGGACGACCGTGTCGCGTCGTCGACGACATTAAGCAGCTGGCCGCGCGCCGCGGCCTCCGCGACTATCGCGTCATCGACGTCGTGATCGCCAGTCGCCGCCACCACGAGAAACGCTCCGGCGAGGTCGCCGCTCTGGTAGCGGCGCCGCCGAAGGAGCGCGACTCCGCTCGGCAGCGGCCGGCGAACCGTCTCGGCGATCACCGTGACGACGGCCCCGACCTCGAGCAGTTGGGCGACCTTGCGCGCACCGACCGTGCCCGCCCCGACCACCGTCACCGGGCGACCGGCTAGGTCGATCACGACCGGCAGCATCATCACAGGATCGCTGCGGGTCCGCCGACGAGCGAGAGGGCCGCCACCGCGCCGATCACGATCACCGCCGGCGACGCGACCCGCATCGAGCCCAGGTCTCGAATCGTCGCGCGCACCGTTCGCTCCTCGGGCGTGCTCGCACGCTCGACCACCGCGACCGGGGTCGCCGGGTCGAGCCCTCCCTCCAGCATCTCGCGGGCGATCGCCGCGCGGCGGGCGACCCCCATGAGGACAACGATCGTCAGGCCCGCCGCGACGAGCCGTCCGAGCTCGGGGTCGCGATCACAGCCCCGCGCGCTCACGATCACGACACCGCAAGCCAGACCGCGATGAGTGACGGGGATTCCGGCCGCGAGTGGCGCGGCGAGGGCCGAGGTGACTCCCGGCACGACCTCGCAGGCAATCCCCAGGGACGCCAGAACCGCGAACTCCTCACCGCCACGACCGAAAACGAAGGGATCCCCACCCTTCAGTCGTACGACGGTACGTCCGCCACTCCCGTGGTGCACGAGCAACTCGTTGATCGACGTTTGGTTGTCGGGACCGCCGGGGACCTTACCGACGTCGTAGACCTCCGCCGAGGGGGGGATCAGTGCGAGGATCTCGGCGCTGACCAGCCGGTCGTGCACGACGACCTCGGCGCGTTCGAGGAGCCGCAGTGCGCGCACCGTCAACAGGTCGACGGCGCCGGGCCCCGCACCCACGAGATACACGGTCACGAGGTGCCGACCCGGCCGATGAAATCACCGAAGGCCTCACCGTCGCGACCCTCGTCGCGCCAGCGCTCGAGATAGGGGCGCAAAACCCCGGGCACGTCCTCGAGCCTCACCTTCTCACGCACCACCCAGGCGAGGCGGTCACCACGCGGCCCCCCACCTACGTAGACGTCGTAGGTGGTCTTGGTGCGTCCCACCACGCCGACCTCCGCGACGGCGGGACGAGCGCACCCGTTCGGGCAACCGGTCATGCGCAACTGGATTCGCCGTGCGCCGCCGAGCCGGTCCACCTCGCCCTGGACGGCGTCGACGACGTGAGGCAGCACCCGCTCGGCCTCGGTGAGGGCTTGACCACAAGTCGGCAGCGCCGGGCAGGCGAGGGCTGAACGCTCGACGCTGCCCAGCTGGTCGACCGCGCGCACCCCGTGACGGGCGAGCACCCGATCGATCTCGTCGCGTTCGCTCGCGGTGACGCCGGCGATGATGAGGTCCTGCTGAGCCGTCACAACGAGGCGCAGGGCACGCCCACCGAGCACCTCGCGCAGCGCGCTGCGCAGTCCGATTCCCGCGGCGACGTCGCGCACGCGCCCCGCCCCGACGCGAATCCCCAGACGCCAGTCACCGTCGCGATCTTCCCGCCAGCCGAGGTGGTCCTCGGCGGGCCCGAGATGGACCTCGATCGGCGGACGCAGGGGCCCGTAACGACGCGACACCTCGGCCGCGAAGTCCGTCATGCCACGGTCGGCGACCACGTACTTCATCCGCGCTCGACGCCGGTTACCGCGGTCGCCGAGGTCGCGAAAGGTGTCCACCACCGCCCCGATGAGGTCGATGACCTCGTCGCGGGTGACGAAGGTGAGCGGCTCGGCGAGGTGGGCGAAGGTGTCGTCCTGCGCGTACGAGCGCCCAAGTCCGCCGCCGACCAGCACCACGAACCCGTCACCGACCTCGGGGTGGACGGTCGGCACCAGTCCGAGATCCTGGGCGAAGACGTCGACACAGTTCTCATCCGGGTGGGCGATGGCGATCTTAAACTTGCGCGGAAGATAGGTCTGGCCGTAGAAGTCGTGCTCGACGTCACCGTCCGACGCGGCGAGCGCGCCGTCCACGAAGATCTCCCAGTGGGCGCGCGTCGCGGGCGTGAAGGCTCGCGCGATGCACGTCGCAACGTCGCCGCGAGGGTCGGCCAGCCCCGAGAGTGCGAGGTCGGGGCAGGTGACCGTGTTACGCACGACGTCGCCGCACGCGGCGAATGATGTCAGCAGGTGATCGTGCAACGTCGACGCAACACGGCGCAGGTCGTGTTTGGCGACCCCGTGAAACTGAACGGCCTGACGGGTGGTGAGGCGGATCGAGCCGTCCGCGACGTCATCGGCCACGGCGTCGAGCGCCAGCCACTGCGCCGTCGTCAAGCGCCCGCCCGGGATCGCCACACGGATCATGAAGCTGTACTCGAGCGCTTCACCGGCGAGCGACCGGGCCCGGCGCGTGTCGCGATCATCCTGGGCGTAGACGCCGTGGAACTTCAGCAGCTGCGCGGAGTCCGCCGAGACGTTCGGCTCCGCCGCGGCCAGCTCCGCCGATAGCGCACCTCGCAGGAGGCCGCTCCCCGCCTTGATCGACTCCACGGGCGAGCTAGTGGGGTTGGTGACGGTCATGTCGTCCTTCCGGTCGTCCGACTAATCACTACTAATCTTATTAACTTACTCATGTTTTAGGCAAGGTAGTTGATCAGGACTTACAGCAGTGCCCCCGCCCGGGCGTCGGGAGTACGCGGTGAGAGTGGCGCCCACACGGACGGCGCACGCCGAGCCAGTCGTGTCCGCCGGGGGCCGGGCCGCGTCGACGGTGCTCGCATCACGTCGACGGCCGCGACGACGCCGTGCGCCCGTTGGCACTACCTCGCGGAGCCCTGGCTGGAAACGCCGAGTTCCCCGCTGCGCTCGTCGACCACTGACCTCCCGGGCGAGATCCTCGTCCAGGGACCGGGCCCCGTCACCCCGTGACACCACGCGGCCGGCCTCGACGAGGGTGGCACCGCTACGAAGGTGCGACGCCGGGTCCAGCGCCACTGCGCGACTCGCGGGATCGACGCGGGGCCCGAGCACGCGTGCGTTGGTTCTGGCGTGACGCGAGTCACGTGCGCCACGACGCCACAGAGGTCGCGGCGCGACGGTCCGGGTGGCGGCGAGGTGCCGGGTAGGATCGCGACATGGCCACGCCGTCGCGTGATCGCACCACCCACTTTCCACTGATCGAGCGACGTTACGGACAACCCGTCTCGTTGTGGCTCGAGCGACTCCGCGAGCTCGACGACGCACGGTACGCGACGATGATGGCGTTCCTCCAGGAGGAGCACGGCTTCTCGCGAGCCCACGCCAACACCATCGTCATGTACGCCCGGGGATCGGGGAGCACCCAGCGCTACGCCGATGTCGACGGCTACCTCGCCACCCTCACGCCGACCCAGGCGGCAACCGCGCGGAACATCCTCGCCACGGTCCAGGAGCGCTTCCCCGATCTCGACGCCGTCGTCGCGTGGAACAAGCCCATGCTGCGCCGGGGGTCGGACTACGTCTTCGGCATCGCGGCCGCCTCCGATCACCTCCTGCTGGCGCCGTGGGGGGAAGGTGTCCTCGAGCGCGTCGCGCCGCGACTGACGGGGCTGATCGTCAACAAGAAGACAGTCCAGATTCCATCGGACTGGACCGTGGATCCGGCGCTGCTCACTGAGATGGTGACGGTTCGCCTCGAGCAGCTCGACGGACGGGCCGCGGTCTAACGGCCCGATGGCCGCAGGCCATCGAGGAAGTCGCCGAGGCGCGCGAGTCCTTCGGCCAGTTCCTCGCGCGACGACGCGTAGGAGAGTCGCACGTGCGTGGCGGACGTCGCGGTACCGAAGTCACGGCCGGGGGTGAGGGAGACCCGCGCGACCTCGAGCGCGCGCTCGCAGAAGGTCCACGAGTCCAAGCCCGTCCCCGAGACGTCGAAGTAGGCGTAGAAGGCACCATCGGGTGGCACCGTCACCGCCAGGCCGAGGCGCGCGAGGCCGTCGAGGACCAGCGCGCGCCGCTCCACCAGCTCACAGCGGCGCTCCTCGCACACCGCCAGCGATGCGGGCTCGAAGGCCGCCCGAGCCGCCAGCTGGCCGGGTGCCGAGGCGCAGAGGAAGTAGTTCGTCGCGAGACGCTGCGCCGTCTCGACGAGTGTCGCGGGCACAATCGCCCACCCGAGACGCCAACCCGTCATGCCAAAGTACTTGGAGAAACTGTTGATCACGATCGCGTCGGCGTCCACTTCGAGGACGCTGCGCGGCAGCGTCCCGTCCGCTGCGGGGTCGGAGAGATAGAGGTAGATCTCGTCCACGATCCGCCACACCCCACGTTCACGCGCACGGGTGCAGATGGCCTCGAGCTCGTCGAAAGGAATCGACGTTCCCGTCGGGTTCGAGGGGGTCGCGATCATGACCGCGGTCGTGCGCGGCGACCAGGCGTCGGCCACCGCCGCATCGTCGAGCTGGAAACGTGATCCGGCCGTCGTGGGCACCGCGACGACACGTCCACCGAAGGTCTCGACCAGCTGGCGATTGCACGGATAGGACGGGTCGGCCATGATCACCTCATCGCCCGCGTCGGTCGTCGCGGCGAGAACGAGGAGCAGGGCCGAAGAGGCGCCCGAGGTGACGATGATCCTCGCGGGATCGATGTCGACACCATGGCGCTCGCGATAGAAGGCGGCGATGTCACCGCGCAGCGCGGGAATACCGAGGGCGGGCGTGTAGGGCAGCGGGCGACCGTCCATCACGTCCCGCATCGCCTCGCGCACGAGGGGTGGGGCACCAAAGTCGGGCTCGCCCACACTCAGCGTCACGACCCGATGCCCGGCCGCGACCAGCTCCGCGGCCCGTTTCGTGAAGTCCATTGCGTAGAAGGGCTCCACTCTTTCAGCGCGCTCCGAGAGCTTCACGGTATCCCTCCCACTCATCGGTCGTCGCCGCAGCGGCATTCGGGCGACGACCCGACCGACGGTACTCGACGAGTGGTCGCGACGGCTCGTCGGCGCTGAACGGCTACCCGTCATCACGGCCCACGCCATCGGGGGCGGTCCGTTGACCGCCACCGTCACGCGCTGCCAGAAGGGCCCGTGACGCCAGTCCGCGGGCTGACGACGCCAACCGGAGTCCTCTGGGTGGCGCATGGTCGACCCGTCACTGCGCGGGGCCGCGCCGTCGCACGAGGTCAGGCTGGACCAGGCCAACTGGCTCGAACGCGTGCCCGACGACCTCACCTCACGTCGTTGGTACCGACGAGAGATGCTCGTGCGTCGCGAGCCAGCCCGCGACACCACGTGAGAACACGATCGTCTCGCGTTCATGCAGCGCAGTCGGGCTGTCCGGCGGACCCAGCGTGGTGCGCACTTCATGAGTGAAGATCGCGTTGTCGTCGTCAAGGACCCGAACCTCGCCACCCACGGACTCGCACGCGAGGACGCGCCATCCCTCCCGCGCCCAGTCATCCCACGCCCGCTCGTAGGACGCGCGGTCGGGGAACGTCGTCCTCGAGTTGTAGAAAATGAAGTCGGCGTCGGGGCGAAACGCCGCGAAGTACGCGTCACGGTCGAACGCCGCGAAGGACGCGACAAGGCGCGCCGCCGCCGAGAGGACGTCGTCGGCTACCTCACTGGCCATCTGTCTCATTCCTTTCGATGGGTGACACTGCCCGCCGCGATGGCGGGTCAGCGGGACGGCGCGGCCAGGAGGGCGAGCATCTCGTACGCGACGTGGGCCGCCGCGATGGCGGTGATCTCGGCGTGATCGTAGGCCGGTGCGACCTCGACGACGTCGCCGCCGACGAGATTCACGCCTCGCAGCGCGCGAAGGGTGAGGAGCAGCTCTCGCGATGACATACCCCCCGCTTCCGGGGTCCCGGTACCGGGGGCGAACGCGGGATCGAGGACGTCAATGTCGACCGACACGTAGACCGGTCGGTCGCCAACTCGGCGTCGGATCTCGTCGCCGATAGCCCCGGGACTGGTATCGGCAAACCTCTCCGCTCGGATGAGGGCGAAACCGAAACCCCGATCCTCCTCCAGGTCGCTGCGTGCGTAGAGCGGGCCGTGCGTGCCCACGTGAATGCACGAATCGGTGGCCAGCAGACCCTCCTCAAAGGCCCTGCGAAACGGCGTGCCGTGCGTGTACGGGGCCCCGAAATAGGTGTCCCACGTATCGAGATGGGAGTCGAAGTGGACCAGGGCAATCGGCCCGTAGGCCCGCGCCGCGGCGCGCAGAAGAGGAAGGGCCACCGTGTGATCACCACCGAGGGTGATGATGCGCCGGCCCTTCGATTGGTGGCCATCGGCGGCACGCTCCACGTTCTCGAGCGTCTCGACGATGTTGAAGGGGTTGACGATGACGTCACCGGCGTCGGCCACTTGGACGATGTTGAACGGCTCGACGTCAAGGGGCGGATGGTACGGGCGCAACAGCTTGGATCCCTGTCGAATCGCGCTCGGTCCGAAGCGAGCCCCCGGCCGGTACGAGACCCCCGAGTCGAACGGGACGCCCATGACGACAATGGATGCCTCGTCGTCCACCTCGTCGATCCGCGGAAGGCGCGCGAAGGTGGAGGAGTTCGCGAAGCGCGGCTGCTCGAATCCGTTCGCGGGACCTACGGGCATGACACGCTCTCCTTCGCTCACCGCGCCATCGTACCTTTCAACTCAACCGTAGGTTACATGCTTGACAACGATAGTTGCACTATGCGACACTCTTGGGCACTCGCGGGCGCTACGTCCGCGAGAAGCCGTAGTGGGGGGACAACATGGCCACGGAGACAGAGCCGGCACCGCCAGTGGAGCCGATCAAGTACAAGGGCGTCGAGGTCCGGTCCATCGACTGGGTCCCCGACCGTGAGCGTCACGGCAAGCTCTGGCACCAGGCTCCCCTGTGGTTCCTCGGGAACTTCCAGTACTTCTCGATCCCGATCGGATTCATCGGACCGTCACTGGGCTTGTCGCTGTGGTGGACGATCCTGGCGTCGGTCCTCGGGATCGGGGTCGGTACGGTCTTCATGGCCTTCCACGGCTCGCAGGGCCCGAAGCTCGGGTTGCCACAGGTGATCCAGTCCAGGGCCCAGTTCGGCTACTCGGGCGTGATCGTGGTCGCCTTCGCCGCGCTCTTCACCTACATGGCCTTCAACGTCACTGACCAGGTGCTCCTCTCCCAGGGCCTGGCCGGTGCCTTTCACTGGAACGTGAACGCCATTGCCATCATCTCCGCCGTGTTCGCCGCGGGCCTCGCCATCTTGGGCCACGACTGGGTGCACCGCGTGTTTCGCTCGCTCCTGTACGTGTCCTTTCCGTTGATGACGGTCCTGACGCTCGGCATCATCTTCGGCGGAGCTGGCGGTCACGCGACGAGTAGCCACTACGGCTTCACCCTCACCGCGTTCATGGCGCAGTTCACGACGGCCGCCGCGTACAACATCACCTACGCGCCCTACGTCTCGGACTACTCGCGCTACCTACCCCGGTTCACGAGTTCCAAGAAAGTCATCGCGTCGGTCTTCTTTGGTGCCTCGTCATCGGCCATCTGGCTGATCGCCATCGGCGCGTGGCTCGCCATCCGCCTCGGTGCGACCGACGGCCTCGTCGGCACCCAGACCGCGGGCAATCACATCATCAGTCACCTGGGTGGTGTCACCGCGTTCTTCCTCGCAGCCGCCCTACTGGCGACGATGGGCATGAACGCCTACGGGGCGATGCTGACGCTGTTGACCGGCATCGACTCATTCAAGAAGATCAGGCCGACGCGCGCCGCGCGCGTGTACACGATCCTTGGCCTCGGCCTCGTGTGGTACCTCGTCGGCGTCACGATCACGGCCTCCGCGGTCAACACGGTCTTCACCGCCCTGACGTTGATGCTGTACCTCCTCGTTCCCTGGACGGCCACCAACCTCGTCGACTTCTTCTTCGTTCGACGCGGGCACTACGCCATCACGAGCTTTTACACGCCCGACGGCATCTACGGGCGCTGGGGGTCACGGGGGCTTCTCGCCTACCTCATCGGGTTCCTCTTCGAGATCCCGTTCATGGTCCTACCCGACATCGCTGGCCTTCACTACACCGGCTTCGCGGCCCGAGCCCTGAACGACACCGACGTCACGTTCCTCGTCGGCTTCGTCGTGACGTGCATCGCGTATCTTCTTCTGGCGAGGGGAATTGACGTGAAGGGGGAGGAGCCGGCCATTGCAGAGAGTGAGCGGGAGTTGCGCGCAGCCTTCGGGGACTAGACCGTGAGTTCCACGCCGCCCATCGGTGAGCGCCTTCGCCACGCCCGCGAGGCCCGTCAATTGTCTCTCGCCGCCGTGGCCGAGCGGTCAGGGCTCACCAAGGGATTCCTCTCACGCGTGGAGCGCGATACCACGAGCCCCTCCGTGTCGTCGCTGGTCAGCATCTGTGAGGCGATCGGCGTGCCACTCGCCGACATCTTCGCCACTCCCCGCGCGGTCATCATGCGTGCGGGCGATCGCCCGCACGCGACCCTGCCCGGCCGGTCCGTCATCGACACCCTGTTGACGGCGGTCGAGGAGCGCAAGATCACGGTCTTCGAGACCGCGGCGGGTCCGGACGGCTCCGGCGGTGACGCCCTGTACAGCCTGCCGTGCGAAGTCGAAGTTTGCTACGTGGTCTCGGGCGCGATCGAGTTGACACTCGACAGCGACGTCTATCAACTTGACGCGGGTGACTCGATGACCTTCGACGGAACAGTCCCGCACACGTGGCGCAACGTCGCCACGACGCTCTCACGCATCATCTGGATCCTCGCCCCCGGCTTACCCGATCCACTGCGCCACGCCAACACGGGAGTCTGAGGGCAGGCCGTCACGAGATGCGCCACGACGCCCGCGCACGCGGTCGGGCGGTGAGCGACACGTCAACCTCCCGTCCGAGAACCACGGTCCACGTCGCGATCGGCGCGCGTCGCATCGGTCGGTGGTCACGATCCGCACCGTGCGACTGGTCGTCGTGAGGTGGTCTCACGAGGACGTGGTGGGCGGTCGCATCGTGACCACCGATGCACGCGCTGGGGAGCTCAGCTGTCGCGACGCGCTCACGACCAACCCCCCGAATCCCGCCGCCATCGCGACCTGCGTGAGGAAGAGGACGTGGACCCCGAAGAACCCCGTCAGGACGAGGAGCACAACCCCGATCCACTGCACAACGAGGAAGAGGAGATCCCGACGCTCTCGACCCATCGTCAGGACGATCTCGGCCGCCCCGATCACCTCGACCAGTGCCAGCGCGATAGCCAGCGTGAAGTGGACGTCGCGCCACCCTCGATTGAGTGAGTAGACGTACGTGCTCGCGAGAACGAGGAGGAGGAACGTCGCGTAGTTACGCAGCGCCCACGCGAGCCCCCGACTCTCCGGCTGTGAGCCAAGACGACCCGCCGCTCGCAGGCTGTACAGGGCGGTCGCGCCGAGGGCCAGGGTGTACGGCACGAAGGTTTTGAGGTGGGTGCCGTAGTTGCTCATACCGCCTTCATCGGCTCCGAGTACGAAACCGGGGTGCAGAGCCACGCAGGTCGCCGTGAACAACCAGAAGGAAATCTGGCCACGGACCACGTCCGACAGCACGCGCGTGCTCACGTTGCCAATGTAACGCCGCCGGAACTCGTCGCCCATTGCGACGCGCCGACTCGTGACGCGTCTCACGTCGTGACCTGCCGCCGAGGCGTGTGGTTCGCGCAATGACGTCCTCATAAGGAGGCGCCCGTCCCAGATACGGTGGGAATCGGGCGCCTCACTGTACTTGTACTCCTGGAGCGGATCAGTCAGGGTAACGCCGGCGAAGCGTACGCGCTTCTCGTCCGTTGCGGACCTCGTACTGCAGGAACCGCGTCAACGACCGGGCCTACCGGGCGAACCCGTAGGATCCTCCGTCATCCGTTCTCAGGATGAACCACCGTCACGTTTCATTCGTCACGGACCTCCTAAAGGATTCTCTCAAATCCTTCACTCATCAGCATAGGAGCCTTGCTTACTCACGAATAGTGACGAAAGTCATTTCACTAAATTACCTGATCACAATCGCTCCTCATTCGTGAGTGCCGTGGTCGTGCGGCGCGCCTGACCGTCCTCGCATCCGCGCTGTGACAGACGTCCCCACTCCGCCCCCGAATGACGCGGCCCCGGCCGGGACGCTGGCCGGAGTCGAAAGTCCCTCCACGGACGCCGGCCCACGGCGCCGGCGCCCGTCGTGAGCCTCCCCGAATGACGTGCGCGCACGGACTCGGTGCCCCGTCCGACGTGAAATCGCGCGGCGCGACCACGGATGACGCGGCGCGAGGACGACCGGGACAACCGACCACCCGAGCGCGACCCTCGGCTCGATCCATCTCCGTACCGGGGACGACGCCCGCCGCACCACGTCCGACACGGAACTGTAACGTGGTCAGGAGAAATAGTCCGCGGGCGTACGTACGGCGACCTACACTTGACGATCATGGCCCGTCTCCCATTGCGCGCCGCGGCCGTGGCCGCCCTCGCCCTCACCCTCACCGGTGGCGTCCTCGGCGTGGGCCCCGCCTCGGCGGCCACGATCACGACTCCCGCCTCCGCTCTCGGCTACGACGTCAGCTTCCCGCAGTGCGGGGGCTCGCTGCCGACGTCGCCCGGGTTCGCCGTCATCGGCGTGAATGACGGGCGTCCCTACACCACCAATCCGTGCCTCGCCACCGAGTTGCAGTGGGCGGGGACGTCGCTGACCGGCGCCCCCGCCTTCTACGCGAACACGGCACAGCCGGGACCCACGAACAACACGTCGTGGCCCACCGGTCAGCAGACCCCCCAGGTCTGCACCGGTGGCGACAGCCCCGCCTGCTCCTACGACTTCGGGTGGAACGCCGCCCAGCAGTCGTTCCAGAGCGCCGTCGCCGCCGAGACACAGAACGGCGCGGTGTCACCCTCCAGCGCCGCCGCGGCCGCGCCGTGGTGGCTCGACGTCGAGACTGGTAACTCCTGGGAGTCCACGGCGACCCCCAGCCCCTCGGCGACGTCGTTCCTAAACGACCAGGCCACCGTGCAAGGCGAACTCGCCTACCTCAGTGGCGCCGGCGCGAGCTCGGTCGGGATCTACTCCACCGCGACCCAGTGGGCGGCCCTGATGGGGTCGACCGGCACCACGTTCGCGGCCACCGCGGTCTGGCTACCCGGCTTCGCGACGCTGGCCGCCGCACAGGCGGGATGCACGACGACGTCCTTCACGGGCGGTCGGGTCGCCATGATCCAGTTTCCGTCGGGGGGACTCGACGGCGACTACCAGTGTCCCCTAGTGAGTGCGCCCGTGACCGCCATGGTGCCCGTCGCGTCCTCGGCCACCTTCACCCAGCAACTGAGCGTCGCCGGATTCAGCGCGCCGGTGACCTTCACCCAGACCAGCGGCACCCCCAGCCTGGTGGTCTCGCCCACCGGCCTAGTCACCACCGGCGGTCCGCTGGCCGCCGGGGTCTACGCGGCGTCGGGCACCATGTCGAGCGGTGCCCTCAGTGGCACGTTCTCCTTCACCCTTGAGGTCGGCCTCTTGAGTGCAGCCCAGCCGACGTCGGCGAGCACCTCAGCGTCGGCCTCGGCCACCTTCGCCGACCAGCTCACGGTGAGTGGTGC
>JAJZYE010000009.1 GCA_021806055.1 Actinomycetes bacterium
GCCGCCATGGGGCTGGCGGCCCTCTTCCTCTTCCTCTCTGCGCGCAGCAGCTCGGCGAGCGGGACCACGCAGCTGGTCCTCTTCGGATCGATCTTCACGGTGAGCCCGTCCACCCTCCCCGAGGTGTCGTGGCTGAGCGGTGCCGTGCTGGTGACGCTCGCGGTCGTGGCGCGGCCGCTGCTGCTCAGCTCGCTCAGCGTCGAGCTGGCGGCGGCCCGGGGCGTGCGCCTGCGGGCGGTGGGCCTGATCTTCATGGTGGTGCTGGCGGTCGCGGTTGGCCTGTCGGCCATCGTCATCGGCGCGATCCTCTCCACGGCTCTGCTGATCGGCCCGCCCGCGAGCGCCCTGCGCGTGGCGCGTCGGGTAGGTCGCGCGGTCGCCCTCGCGGCGGGGCTGGGCGTACTGGCCACGTGGGTCGGCGTGCTGTTCGCCTACGACAGCTACTACTGGTTCCCGTCGCACCGCAGCCTGCCCGTCAGCTTCTTCGTGGTCGCCGCGATCGTGGTGGAGTACCTCGTCGCCAGCCTCGCGCGACGGCGCACTCGCGCCGCGACCGTCGCGGTCCCCGAGGCGCAGGAGTGGATGTAGTGTTCTCGAGCTTCATGACCAACGCCTGGATCAGCGGGACCATCGTGGCGGTGCTGGCCGGGGCGGTCGGGTTCTTCGTGGTGCTGCGCGGTGCGTCGTTCGCGGCCCACGCCATCCCCAATGGTGCCTTCGCCGGCGCCGCGGGGGCGTACCTGGTCGGGATCAGCCCGCTGGTGGGCCTGGTCTCCTTCGCCCTGCTCTCCGCGCTGGGGATCGGGGTGACCAGCCGGCGCACGCGCAACGACGTCGCGACGGCCCTGTCGCTGGTCGCGATGCTGGCCCTGGGTGCGGCGTTCCTCTCGGTGAGCCTGATCTACGAGCCGGCGATCAATGCCCTGCTCTTCGGCGAGATCCTCGGTGTCTCGTCCAGCCAGCTGATGCCCGTGCTGGCGCTCGGCGGGGGCAGCGTCATCGTGCTGGCGTGGTTCTACCGCCCCCTGGTGTACACGTCGGTCGCCCCCGAGCTCGCGCGCTCGCGCGGGGTCAACGCCACCGTGGTCGACGTGGCGTTTCTGGTGGTCGTGGCGCTGGCCACCGCGCTGACGGTGCCCGTGGTCGGGGCGCTGCTGACGTTCTCGCTCATGATTGGGCCGCCGGCCGCCGCGCGGATCCTGGTGGCGCGCCCGGGTTGGGCGGTGGCGGGTTCGGTCGGTCTCTCCCTGGTGACCGTCTGGGTGTCGATCGGCGCGTCCTACGCCCTCAACCTGCCCATTGGGTTCTTCGTAGGCGCCCTGGGCGCCGTCTTCTACCTCGGTGCGCGCGTCGTCGCGCGACACCGGGTCACCCGTGCGGCTACGTAACCTACAGGGGATGGACCGGGTACGGCTCGTGCAGACGTGTCACTTCCCGGCGACGGGCGTGGTGGACCTCGCGGTGTCGGGCGGTCCGGACTCGCTCGGGCTGCTGCTGCTGGCGCGCGAGGCAGGGCTGGCGGTGCGGGTGCACCACGTCGACCATCACGCCCGGCCCACCAGCACGGACGACGCGCTCTTCGTGCGCGAGCTGTGCGCAGCGCTCGCGGTGCCCTGCGAGGTGCACGACGTGCGTGTGGCGCCGGGGCCCAACTTCGAGGCCCGGGCCCGCGCGGCGCGTCGCGCGGTGCTGCCGCCCACGGCGCTGACCGGCCACACGATGGACGACGTGGCCGAGACGATCGTGCTCAACCTGTTGCGCGGCGCCGGACTGGACGGACTCTCCCCGATGATCGGCGATCCGACCAAGCCGCTGGTGGACGTGCGCCGCGCCGACCTGCACGCCTACGTCGCGGCGTCGGGGCTGGTGGCGCGCCACGACGAGACGAACGACAGCCCGCACCACCTTCGCAATCGGGTGCGCCACGAGGTGCTGCCCCTGTTGGACGCGGTCAGCGGGCGCGACGTGGTGCCGGTGCTGGCGCGCCAGGCCGGCCTGGCGCGTGACGAGCGACGGTGGCTCGACGAGCTGGTCGGGTCGGACGATCGGCCCCTGGGCGACGTGGACTGCCGCGAGCTGCGCGCGTGGCCGGTGGCCCGCCTGCGGCGGTGGCTGCGGGTGCGGCTGCGCTCGCGCGACCAGGGCGACGGCTCCCACCCGCCGTCCTTTGACGAGATCGAGCGCGTGATCGGAGTCGTGCGCGGCGAGAGTGTCGCCACCGAGCTCGCCGGGGGACGGCGGGTCGCTCGGCGCGACCAGCGACTCCGGGAAGAGTAACGCCACTACGCTGACCAGACATGGACAGTGATCGTTCGCCCGACGTGACGCGGCACTGGGCGGCTCACGACCTCGGTGACATAGTGGTCTCCGCGCAGGACGTGCGCGAGAAGGTGCGCGACCTCGGTGCGCAGATCACGCGGGACTACGCCACTCACCCCCCACTCCTCGTCTGCGTGCTGAAGGGCGCCGTCAACTTCGTGTCGGACCTGATGCGCGCGATCGAGTTGCCGGTGGAGGTGGACTTCATGGCGGTGTCCTCCTACGGTGCGGCGACCAAGACGAGCGGTGTCGTGCGCATCGTCAAGGACCTGGACGTCGACCTGGTGGACCGCGACGTCTTGATCGTCGAGGATGTCGTCGACTCGGGACTGACCCTGCACTACCTGCGTCAGTACCTGGGGGCACGCAGCCCGCGCAGCCTCGAGGTCTGCGCGCTGCTGCTCAAGGCCGGGGAGCAGCGCGTGGAGCAGGACCTCAAGTACGTCGGGTTCACGATCCCCTCGGACTTCGTCGTGGGCTACGGCCTGGACGTCAACGAGCGCTACCGCAACCTCGACGCGATCTATACGTTCGTCGGGGAGGCGTAGGTGGTCGATCGAGACCGCGTGCAGGCCCTCGTGCGCGAGTTGCTCGACGCTATCGGGGAGGATCCCGAACGTGAAGGACTCGTGGACACGCCGCGCCGCGTCGCCGAGATGTACGTCGAGCTCTTCGAGGGGCTCGAGGTGGACCCCGGGGCGCACCTGCGCGTCACCTTCGAGTCCGATCACGACGAGATGGTGATGGTGCGCGACATCCCCTTCACGACACTGTGCGAGCACCACCTGGTGCCCTTCACGGGCGTGGCCCACGTGGCCTACCTGCCGGGTCCGCAGGGGCGCGTGACCGGCCTGTCGAAGATGGCACGGCTCGTGGAGGGCTACGCGCGCCGTCTCCAGGTCCAGGAGCGCATGACGACCCAGATCGTTGACGCCATGGAGCGCGAGCTGCACCCCAAGGGCACGATCGTGGTGCTCGAGGCGGAGCACTTCTGCATGTCGATGCGCGGCGTGAAGAAGGAGGGGACCACCACGGTCACCTCGGCCGTGCGGGGCGTCTTTCGCGATGACCCGCTCTACCGCGCCGAGGCGCTGCAGTACATCCACCAGCGGCGGTCGACGTGGCGCTGAGCCCGGGCGTGATGGGCATCATCAATGTGACGCCGGACTCCTTCTTCCCCGACTCGCGCGTTGCGACCGCGGCGGCGGCGATCGCGCGGGGTCGCGCGTACTTCGAGGCCGGTTGCGACCTGGTCGATGTGGGTGGCGAGTCGACGCGTCCGGGCGCGTCGCCGGTACCCGCCTCGGACGAGGTGGCCCGCGTGCGCACCGTCATCGAGGAGCTGGCGGGCGTGGGGCCGGTGTCGGTGGACACCCAGAAGGAGAGCGTGGCGCGCGCGGCGGTGGCCGCCGGGGCCACGGTGATCAACGACGTGTCGGGCTCGCTGGTCGAGCTGGCCGGCGAGCTCGGCGTGGGCTACGTGGCGATGCACCGGCGCGGTGAGCGGATCGCGCCTGACGAGAGGCCCGTCTACGACGACGTCGTGGGAGAGGTGCGCGCGTACCTGCGCGCCGCCGCCGAGCGGGCTCGCGCCGCGGACGTGGGCCCGCTGTGGCTCGACCCGGGCATCGGCTTCAACAAGGGCGTGGCTCACAACCTGGCCCTGCTGGGTGCGTGTACGGCGCTGGCCGAGCTCGCCGGCGAGTACGGGGCGGGCCTGCTGATCGGCACCAGTCGCAAGCGCTTCCTGGCCCACCTGGGTCGTGAGGTGCTCGACGTAGAGCAGCGCCTCGAGGGATCGCTCGCCACCGCGGCGTGGGCGCTGGTCAACGGGGCGACGATGGTGCGCGTGCACGACGTGCCCGCTGCGGTGCAGCTGCGTGAACTGCTGGCGCGGCCGCTCGACGAGGTGGCCGCGTGAAGGGCCGGTGGGCGTCGGGCATCGAGCCGCGGGGCTTCACGTGGGTCTACCGAGGGATCCTGGCCGTGTCGGAGCGCCCCGGCGGCTCGACCACCGTGCACCGGCGCGTTCGTCGCGACGAGGAGCTGTTGTGGCTCGCGCACCAGGGCTTTACGCGCGTCATCTCAATCCTGCCCGACATGCAGAACGTCACGGCGTACCTTGAGCACGGACTCGACGTGCGTCACTACGCCCTCCGTGGCGGCCCCCAGCAGCGTGAGGTGCTCGCGTCGTGCTACCGGGACCTGGCGGACTCCATGGCTCGCAACGCCACCGTGCTCCTGCACGGGGATGACGTGTCGGACCGCCTGCTCGGCGTCGTGGCCGGCTATCTGGTGTGGTCCGGCCGGGTGGAGACCGCGCCGGCGTCGCTGGCTCTCGTCGAGCGTCTCTTTCGACGCTCGGTGGGCCCCGAGGGCCGCACCGTGCTGCTCGACCTGCCCGAGTCATCGTCGTGAACGTGATCGAGGTTCGCGGGCTGCGCTGCTCGTGCGTGGTCGGTGCGCTGGCGCACGAGCGTGAGGCGCGCCAGCCGCTCGAGTTCGACGTGGACCTGGAGCGGTCCTTCGCCGCGGCGGCGCGTGACGACGACCTGACGGCGACGACGAACTACGCGCGGGTCACGTCCCTCGTGGTCGCGGTCGCCACCGAGGGGCGTTTCGTGCTGCTCGAGACCCTGGCCCAGCGCGTCGGCGAGCGCCTGCTCGAGCTCGACCCCGCCATCGAGTCGGTCGTGGTCGCGGTACGCAAGCTACGCCCGCCGGTCGAGGAGGACGTGGCCACCGTCGGTGTGCGCTGTCGGGTGGCGCGCGTGTGAGACGCCGGGCGTATCTGTCGCTCGGCTCGAACATGGGCGATCGGGGGGCCTTCCTGGCGACCGGTGTCGCGATGGTCCCCGGCGGCGACCGGTCGCGCACCTCGCTCGTCTACGAGACCGGGCCGGTCGGTGGCGTTCCCCAGGACGACTTCTGGAACCTGGTGCTCGAGCTCGAGACGGAGGCGTCACCGCGCGATCTCCTGGATCGCGCGCGCGCGGCGGAGCGGGCCTGCGGGCGGACCCGCGAGGTGCGCTGGGGTCCGCGCACGCTCGACGTCGACGTGTTGCTGGTCGGCGACCTGGTGAGCGATGATCCCGAGATCCTGGTGCCCCACCCACGCCTCTGGGAGCGCGCGTTCGTGCTGGTGCCCCTGCGCGAGCTGGCGCCCGACCTGGTCAGCGAGGCGCAGGTGCGCGCGGCGCGCGGACGCGTGGCGCCACTGGGTACACTCGAGTCAGTGCGGTAGTACCGAACGGCACCCCTGGCGGGCCGGAACGGAGACTCTCATGAACATCACCATTGTCGGCGCGGGTCGCGCGGGCAGTTCCTTCGCGCTGGCGCTGTCGCGCGCCGGGCACCGGGTGGATCTGGTTCACCACGATGACGCCATCGCGCTCGACGACGCGCGGGTCGTCCTGCTGTGCGTACCCGACGGCGAGGTGGCCGCTACGGCGGCGGGACTGGCGCCGTCGGCCTCGCGGGTCGTGGCCCACGTCGCGGGATCCGTGACGCTCGCGGCGCTGGCCGGTCACCCCCGGGTGGCGTCGCTGCACCCGCTCGTGCCCCTGCCGACGGCCGAGCGGGGGGCGTCGCGACTGGTGGGCGCCACCTACTGTGTCGCGGGAGACCCCGTCGCCGCGCAGCTGGTGGCGTCGCTCGGTGGTCGCACCCTGACCCTGGCCGACGGCCAGCGCGCCCTGTACCACGCCACCGCCGCGGTGGCGGCGAACCATCTGGTGGTCCTGATGGCTCAGGTGCGTGACCTCGCCGAGGCCGCCGGGCTGGACCTGGACGACTTCCTGCCCCTCGCGCGTCTGGCTTTGGAGGACGTGGCCGATCTCGGACCGACGGCGGCGCTGACCGGACCGGCCTCGCGCGGGGACGTGGCGACCATCGACGCGCACCTGGCGGCCATGCCCGCCTCGCAGCGCGCGACCTACGTCGCACTGGCGCGCGCGGCGTTCGACGTCGCCGAGCGCCAGCGGGTGCGTACCCCTGCGTGAAGTCGATCACGTCGATTGACGGGTGGCGCGCCTACTGCGAGGACGTGCGTCGCGCCGGTGGCCGGGTGGGTCTGGTGGCGACGATGGGGGCGCTGCACGACGGACACGCGTCGCTCTTCGAGCGCGCGCGACGCGACGGCACCGTGGTGGTGGCGACCATCTTCGTGAACCCGCGTCAGTTCGGTGACGACCACGACCTGCAGTCCTACCCGCGTACGCCGCGCGACGACCGCGCGACGGCCCGACGTCACGGGGTCGACTGCCTGGTGGAGCCGCGCCTCGACGAGATGTGGCCGGACTACCCCCGACCCACCGCGACCACGGTGAGCGTGCGCGGGGTGGCCGACGGCTACGAGGGTGCCGGGCGCCCGGGGCACTTCGACGGGGTGGCCAGCGTCGTCGCGAAACTGCTGGCGATCACCGGGCCCTGCGCGGCGTACTTCGGGGAGAAGGACTTCCAGCAGGTCGCGGTGGTGCGCGCGATGGTGCGCGACCTCGGTTTCGCGGCGACGGTGGTGGCGTGTCCCATCGTGCGCGAACCCGACGGGCTGGCCCTGTCGAGTCGCAACCGCCGATTGAGCCCGCAGGGTCGCGAACGCGCGACCGCCCTGTCGCGGGCGCTGGCGCGCGCCGCCTCGGTGCCGGCGCCGGCCAGCGTCGTGCGTGCGACGCTGCGCGCGACACTGGAGGAGGCCGGCGTGACGGTCGCCTACGCCGATGTCGTCGACCCGGCGCGCGTCGTCGCGTCGAGCGACGACGAGTCGGGCGAGCGGCGGGCGCTGGTGGCGGGCATAATCGACGGCGTGCGCCTGATCGACAATGGACCGGTCACGCTCGTGGCGCGGGAGGCGTGATGCTGCTGGCGATCGACGTGGGCAACACCGAGACCGTGATTGGACTGTTCGGGACAGCGGGACCCGAGCAGCCCGACGCCATGGGCTTCGCGAGGGCGGTCGACGAGCGGGGCCTCGCGTTCCACTGGCGACTGTCCACCGTGCCCGAACGCACGCCGGACGAGCACGCCATGGTGCTCACTCAGCTCTTGGACCTCGAGGGGCTCGACCTGCGCGCGACGGTGCGCGCCATGGCGATCTCCTCCTCGGTGCCGACGGTGACGACCCAACTGCGGCGAATGGCCCACCGGTGGTTCGCCGACCTCGACGTGACGGTGCTGGGGCCCGGAACCAAGTCCGGTATGGCGATCCTCTACGACAACCCCCGCGAGGTCGGAGCCGACCGGATCGCCAACTCGGTGGGTGCCTACGACCTCTATCCCGGTGCCTCGATCGTGGTGGACCTGGGTACGGCCACGACCTTCGACGTCATCAGCGAACGTGGTGAGTACCTGGGTGGCGCCATCGCCCCGGGAGTGGCGATCTCCCTCGAGGCGCTCTTCACCCACGCCTCGGCGCTGCGCTCGGTCGAGCTGGTGCGCCCGCGCTCGGTGATCGGGCGTTCCACGGTCGAGTCGATCCAGTCGGGCGTGCTGTACGGCTTCGCCGCGCAGGTGGACGGCATCGTGGAGCGCATCCGCGAGGAGCTGGGCCCCTCGACGGTCATCGCGACCGGGGGGCTGGCGGGGTTGATCGCGCCGCACACGCGCCACGTCGAGCACGTGGAGCCGTGGCTCACCCTGCACGGATTGCGTATCGTGCATGGACGCAACCATTCGGGAGACGATCTGTGAGCACGCCCTACTCCTTCGCCCACGGCGCCTACGCGCGCGACGTGCGCGCCACCTTCGACCACCTCGAAGCCGGCGAGGAGTCGGGGTCGATCGTGAGCGTGGCGGGCCGGGTGATGCTGCTGCGCACCCAGGGGCGCGTGGCGTTCGCGACGATGCGCGACTCGACCGGGGAGGTGCAGCTGTTCGCCCAGACGGCGGGGACCGGGGACTTCGAGGGGTTCACCCACCTGCACCTCGGGGACTGGGTGGGCGTCACCGGCGAGGTCGTGCGCACGCGTCGCGGCGAGCTGTCGGTGAAGGTGGGGTCCTGGACTCGCCTGGCCGAGGCCCGGCGCAACTTCGGGGACAAGTGGGCGGGGATCGCCGACTACGACGTGCGCTACCGCCACCGCGAGGTCGACCTGTGGGCCAACGAGCGATCGCGCTCGTCCCTGGCGTTGCGTAGTGCCGTCCTGCGCGCGCTGCGCGAGCGGTGCTGGGCGGGGGGCTTCATGGAGGTGGAGACCCCGATGCTCAACCCCATCGCGACCGGGGCCGCCGCGCGCCCCTTCGTGACGCACCACAACGCGTTCGACAGCGAGTTCTACCTGCGTATCGCCCCCGAGCTCTGGCTCAAGCGTCTCGTGGTGGGGGGCTTCGAGCGCGTCTTCGAGTTGGGGCGGGTCTTTCGCAACGAGGGCGTGAGCCCGCGCCACAACCCGGAGTTCACGTCGCTCGAGCTCTACAGCGCCTACTGGGACTACGAGGACATGATGGCCTTCACGGAGGAGCTCGTGGCGGGGGTGGTCCAGGACGTGCTCGGCACCACCACCCTGACCTACCAGGGCCGTCCACTGTCGATGGCTCCGCCGTGGCCCCGCCGCCCGATGGCCGAGTTGGCCAGCGAGGCCGTGGGGGAGTCCGTCTCGGTGCACACGCCCCGCGAGCGTCTGGTGGCGCTGCTCGAGGACCGCGGTGTGGTGGCGTCACCGGCGTGGGGGCCGGGTCGGTGCCTGGCCGAGCTCTTCGAGTGCGCCGCGGAGTCCGCGCTGTGGGAGCCAGTCTTCGTGACCGACCATCCCGTCGAGGTCTCGCCACTGGCTCGGCGCCACCGCGGTGATCCCGAGCTGACCGAGCGCTTCGAGTCCTACGTGGCCGGCTGGGAGCTGTCCAACGGGTTCAGTGAGCTGAACGATCCCGAGGAGCAGCGGGTGCGCTTCGAGCAGCAGGCCGCGCTCGGCGCCGCCGGCGACGACGAGGCGATGAGCGTTGACGAGAACTACCTCGCCGCCCTCGAGTGGGGGTTGCCGCCGACCGCGGGCCTCGGCGTGGGCGTCGACCGGCTGGCGATGATCGTGGCCGACGAGGCCAACATTCGCGAGGTGATCGCCTTTCCCACGCTCAAGCCGCTGCGCGAGGGAGCCGACGGCGAGGGCGCGCGCGGGTCCGAGAGGGCGAGTGGGGCCTAGGAGGCGGGCAGGTCGTCGAGCAGCGACGTGATGAGCGCGCTGAAGCCCGCGCGCAGGCCCGGATCGGGCAGCACGTCCAGGGCCCCGTAGGCCAGATCAAGGAAACGCCGGGCCGCCGCGACGGTCTGGGCGACCGCGTTGGTGGCCACGACGAGCTTGCGGGCGCGTTCACGGTCCTCGTCGCCCAGGACCCGGCCGAGGAGGGTGCGCAACTCGTCGCCGACGGCCGGGTCGCGCAGGGCGAAGAGGGTGGGCAGGTTGTAGATCCCCTCGGCGAGGTCCTGGCCCGCGGGCTTGCCCAGCTGGTTCTCGACCGCGACGACGTCGAGGATGTCGTCGCGCAACTGGTAGACCATGCCGAAGCAGCGGCCGAACTCGCTCAGCGCCTCGGTCTGGGCGTCGTCGTGGCCGGCGGTGATCGCGCCGATGCGACAGCTCGAGGCCATCAGCGAGGCGGTCTTGCCCTCGATGGCCTCGTAGTAGTCCTCCTCGCTGCGCGCCACGGAGAACGCGGTGCGCACCTCGCTGGCCTGCCCGCGCGTCAGCCAGGCCAGGGTGTGCGCGAGCAGCCGGGCGGACTCGACTCCCAGGTCTGCGGCGATGCCGGCCGAGCGGGCCATGAGGTAGTCGCCAGCGACGATCGCCACGAGGTTGCCGTAGCGGGCGTTCACGCTGTCGACGTTGCGTCGGACCATGGCCTCGTCCATGACGTCGTCGTGGTAGAGCGAGGCCAGGTGCATGAGCTCCACGGCGACGCCGCCCATCAGGTCGTTGGTCGTCGCGGGCCGGGTGCCGCCCGTGGCCGCCGCGAGCGCCAGCGTGGGCCGCAGACGCTTCCCGCCGGCGTAGATGAGGTGCGTGGTGACCGCGTCGAGGTAGGGATCGCCGATTACGACCGAGTCCGCCAGCAGGGTCTCGAGCCGAGCCAGGTCGGCGTCGATCGCGGGTAGGCGCAGCAACTCGAGCGGATTCACGCACACACCTTAGAGGAGGAGGGTCGTCCGCCTCGGGGGTGGGGGCGATTACGGACGACGTACCGGTACACTGCTACTAGTCAGCCGAAAAGGGATGAGAGTTGTTCGAACGATTTACAGACCGTGCCCGACGAGTCCTGGTGCTCGCTCAGGAGGAGGCCCGTGACCTGAATCACGCGTTCATCGGCACCGAGCACATCCTGCTCGGGCTGATTCGCGAGGGGGAAGGGGTTGCGGCGAAGGCTCTCGACGCCCTGGGGGTCACCTACGACGTCGTGCGCGAGAAGGTGGAGGAGGCCATTGGCACCAACACCAACCCCTCACCCGGATCACCCCCCTTCACGCCCCGGGCGAAGAAGGTCTTGGAACTGTCGCTGCGCGAGGCCCTGCAACTGGGCCACTCCTACATCGGCACCGAGCACATGCTGCTCGGGCTGGTACGCGAGGGTGACGGTGTCGCGGCGCAGGTGCTGAACGACCTGGGCGCCGACATGGCGCGCGTGCGCGCGCAGGTCATCCAGATGATGTCGGGTCAGGGCACCAAGGAGACCGGATCGGCCGTCTCATCGGGCGGACCCAAGGGCGACGCGGACGCGTCGAGCGGGTCGGCGGTGCTCGACCAGTTCGGCCGCAACCTGACCCAGTACGCCCGCGAGGGCAAGCTGGACCCGCTGGTGGGTCGCGAGAAGGAAGTCGAGCGCGTGATGCAGGTCCTGTCGCGGCGCACCAAGAACAACCCGGTGCTCATCGGCGAGCCCGGCGTCGGCAAGACCGCCATCGTCGAGGGCCTGGCCCAACGGATCGTGGCCAATCAGGTGCCGGTCACGCTGGCCGACAAGCAGCTCTACACGCTGGACCTCGGCGCGCTGGTCGCGGGCAGCCGCTACCGCGGCGACTTCGAGGAGCGCCTGAAGAAGGTACTGAAGGAGATCCGCACGCGCGGCGACATCATCTTGTTCATCGACGAGATCCACACGCTGGTCGGGGCCGGGGCCGCCGAGGGTGCCATCGACGCCGCGTCGATCCTCAAGCCCATGCTGGCCCGGGGCGAGCTGCAGACCGTGGGGGCGACGACGATCGACGAGTACCGCAAGCACATCGAGAAGGACGCGGCGCTGGAGCGTCGTTTCCAGCCGGTGAAGGTCGAGCAGCCCTCGGTGGCCATGACCATCGAGATCCTGAAGGGCTTGCGCGAGGTCTACGAGGAGTTCCACGCCGTCAAGATCACCGACCAGGCGCTGGTCGCCGCGGCCAACCTGGCTGATCGCTACATCGCCGATCGCTTCCTGCCCGACAAGGCCATCGACCTCATTGACGAGGCCGGGAGTCGCCTGCGCATTCGGCGCATGGACGCGCCGCCCGCCGCCGTGAAGATCGACGAGGACCTCGCCCGCGTGCGCGCCGACAAGGAGAGCGCGATGGACAGCGGCGCCCTCGAACAGGCCAAGGCCCTCGAGGAGCGCGAGCGCGAGCTGGTGGCCAAGAAGGAGGCCCTGGACGTGACGGTGGCCGCCTCGGGCGGCAGCACGTTCGATCTGGTCGACGAGGAGACGATCGCCGAGGTGCTGGCCAACTGGACCGGCATCCCGGTCTACCGGCTCACCGAGGAGGAGACGTCGAAGTTGCTGCGCATGGAGGACGAGCTCCACAAGCGCATCATCGGACAGGACGAGGCGATCATCGCGCTGAGCCGCGCGATTCGACGCACCCGCGCGGGGCTGAAGGACCCCAAGCGCCCCGGTGGGTCGTTCATCTTCCTCGGCCCCACGGGCGTGGGCAAGACGGAGTTGGCCAAGACGTTGGCGGAGTTCCTCTTCGACGACGAGGACGCCCTCATCCAGCTCGACATGAGCGAGTACATGGAGAAGCACTCGGTGAGTCGTCTGGTGGGCTCGCCCCCCGGCTACGTCGGCTACGACGAGGGCGGCCAGTTGACCGAGGCGGTGCGCCGCAAGCCTTTCTCCGTGGTCCTCTTCGAC
>JAJZYE010000010.1 GCA_021806055.1 Actinomycetes bacterium
GGGGGCGCACGTCGCGGACCGCACCCTCGTCGTGCCCACGGGCACGCTCAAGGTTCGCGCCAACGACACCGACTACCGCTTTCGACCGGGCAGCGACTTCTTCTACCTCACCGGGTGCGACGAGCCTGACTGCGTGCTGGTGATCACCCCGGGCCCGTCGGGCAGTCGCGCGACCCTCTACGTACCGGCCCGGCGCGACCACCACACCCACGAGTTCTTCACCGACTCGCGCTACGGCGAGCTGTGGGTGGGGTCGCGGCGCGGCGTGGCCGAGGCCGAGGCGTTCTACGCCCTGCCCACCGCACCGCTCGAGTACCTGGAGAAGGATCTCGCCTCACTGCGTGGCACGCCGACGGCGTGCGTGCGGGGGATCGATCCGCGCGTGGACGCGCTGGTCGAGCCCGGCGACGCCGACGCCGACCTCGTGGCGGCGCTCGGCGAGCACCGGCTGATCAAGGACGACTTCGAGGTCGCCCAGCTCGAGGGGGCCATCGCCTCGACCGTCCGCGGCTTCGAGGACGTCGTGCGCGCGCTCCCCGCAGCCGAGGGACGTGGCGAGCGGCTCGTCGAGGGCGTCTTCAACCTTCGCGCGCGCGTGGAGGGCAACGACGTCGGCTACGACACGATCGCGGCCAGCGGCACGCACGCGACGACCCTGCACTGGACGCGCAACGACGGCGTGGTGCGTCGCGGCGACCTGCTGCTGCTCGACGCGGGCGTCGAGTGCGCGAACCTCTACACCGCCGACGTCACGCGAACCCTGCCGATCAGCGGGTCCTTCTCACCCGCCCAGCGACGCGTGTACGACCTCGTGCTGGCCGCGCAGGACGCCGGCATCGCGGCGATACGCCCGGGCGTCGCCTTCCACGCGGCCCACGACGCGGCGATGGCCGTGCTGACCCAGGGCCTGGTCGACCTGGGCATCCTCGAGGGGGACCCACGGGGGGCGCTGCGCCGCGATCGCCAGTTGCACCGGCGCTACACCCTGCACGGCGTCAGCCACATGCTGGGCCTCGACGTCCACGACTGCGCGCAGGCGCGCAACGACGTCTATCAGGGTGAGCTGGCCGAAGGCTACGTGCTCACCGTCGAGCCCGGCCTGTACTTCCAGCCCCACGACGCGACGGTGCCCGAGGAGTACCGCGGCATTGGCGTGCGCATCGAGGACGACGTCCTGGTCACCGCCGACGGGGCGCGCAACCTGTCCTCGGCCCTCCCACGCCGCGCCGAGGACGTCGAGGCGTGGATGGCCGCACTCTGGTCGAACGGACCACTCCTAACCCTCGCGTGACGCCAGACGCAGCGGCAGGTGCCGCGGCCCGCGCACCTGGCCGGGGGCCCAGGTGACACCCGCCGGGTCGGCCAG
The DNA here is from genome assembly GCA_021806055.1 of Actinomycetes bacterium. Lineage (GTDB taxonomy): Bacteria > Actinomycetota > Acidimicrobiia > Acidimicrobiales > RAAP-2 > RAAP-2. The sequence continues at coordinate 1,367 of JAJZYE010000010.1, forward strand.
TTCGAAGCGCGGATAGCGAGCGATGAACTCCTCGAGCGCCACGCGCAGCTCCAGGCGCGCGAGGTTCGACCCGGCACACCGGTGGATGCCCAGCCCGAAGGCCAGGTGGCGGTTCTCACGCCGGTCGATAACGAAGCGGTCGGCGTCGGGAAACACGGCCGGGTCGCGGTTCGCCGCGGGAAACCCGAGCAGGATCCAGTCGTCGCGCTTCATCGGGCAACCGAGGTAGTCGACGTCCTCCTTGACCAGGCGGGCCATCGACACCGGCGCGTAGAAGCGCAGGAACTCCTCCACGGCCGTAGCCATGAGCTCCGGCTCGCTCGCGAGCCGCGCGAGGTCCCCGGGGTTCGTGGCGAGGTGCCACAGCGACGCCCCGATGGCGGACCACGTCGTATCGATGCCGGCCACCAGGATCAGGATCATCGTCCCGAAGACGTGCTCGGGCGCGAGCCTCTGACCGCCCACCTCGACGGTGAGCAGGTACGTCGTGAGGTCGTCGCGCGGGTGCGCGCGATGATCCTCGATCTGGACGGCGAAGTACTCCTCGATCGGTGCGAACTGCTCGATGCGCTGCTCCACCGGTTGATCGATCCCCTCGAGCACCACGTGAACGAACTCGCGGAAGAGGTCCTCGTCGCGCTCGGGAAAGCCCAGCATGCGGATGATGACCGCCGGGGGGATGAACTGGGCGAACTCGCTGCCCGCATCGATCTCACCGCGCCCCGCCAGTGCGTCGAGCAGCCGACGACACAGCGCGCGGATCATCGGCTCGAGCGCGTTGACCGGCCCGGGAGCGAAGGCCGGCAGGATGAGGCGGCGCGCGATCTGGTGGAACGGCGGATCCGACGAGATCGGTGGGGCCACCCCGATTGGGGCCGGGGGGGCGTCCTCGAGCGGGCGCCCATTGCCGATCACCACGGTGCGACTGGTGAAGTGCTCGGTGTCCTTGGCGACGCGCGACACCGCGTCGTGGGTGGTCGGGAACCATCCGCCGCCGTAGCGCTCGGTGTGCGCGACCGGGCAACGCCGACGCAAATCATCCCAGATCGGGTAGGGATCAGCCACCCAACGCGGGTCGGTGTGGTCCCAGTCCGTGGCGAAGTCGCGAACGGGCACCTTGTCACTCACGTCGACTCCTCCAGCGACACCGCGTGCTCCGGGCAGTTCGCGACCGCCAAGCGTGCCGCGTCGAGGTGGGTCTCGTCCACGGTCCCGTCGCCGCGCACCACGCCGTTGCCCAGGTCGTCGAAGGCGAAGAGTTCCGGGGCCAGCGAGAAGCACCGGCCGTGCCCCTGGCACTGGTCGACGTCGATCGAAACCCTCACGGTCACCCCCCGCCAGCCTCACCCTACTACTGGGTAAAGCCGTACTGACCAGCCCGAATGCTGTGAAACTTCACAGGATGGCGACGCTACTCGGTCTCGATCTCCTCGCGGCTGATTCCAAGGAAGTACAGCACGGCGTCGAGGTAGGGCACCGACAGCGCCGCGTCGGCGTGATCGCGCACGACCGCCTTGGCGTTAAAGGCAATGCCCAGTCCCGCCACGGACAGCATGTCGATGTCGTTGGCCCCGTCCCCCACCGCCACGGTCTGGGCAAGTGGCACCCCCACCTCCTGCGCGAAGCGGCGCAGCGCCCGGGCCTTGCCCGCGCGGTCGACGATGGGATCCAACACGCGCCCCGTGAGGCGTCCGTCGACGATCTCCAGACGGTTGGCTTCGAGGTAGGGCACACCCAGTTCCTCGAGCAGTGGCGTCAACACCTCCGCGAATCCCCCGGACACCACCGCGGCCACGTACCCCAGGCGGCCCAGCGTGCGCAGCAGCGTGCGCGCTCCCGGACTCAGGCGCAGCCGCGAGCGGACGTCGTCGAGCACGTCCACGGGCAGCCCGGCCAGAACCGCGACGCGACGGCGCAGCGACTCGGCGAAGTCCAGCTCCCCGGCCATGGTGGCCGCCGTGACCGCCGCCACCTCGTCGGCGCGCCCGGCCACCTCGGCCAGCAGATCGATGACCTCGTCGCGCAGCAGCGTGGAGTCCGCGTCCATCACCACCAGGTGCTTCGCGCGCCGGTGCAGCCCCGCGCGCTGCACCGCGAGGTCCAGGCCGAGATCCTGGGCCACCGCGGTGACCCGCCGGCGCAGGGCATCGTGATCGGGCCCGCGCACCACCAGCTCGTAGCAGTCCACCGGGTAGGCCGCGAGGTGCACGATGCGCTCGCAGGTCGCCCCCGTGGCGGCGATCGCCGAGAACACGCCCTCGAGGGCTTTCGCCCCAATGGCGGGCGCGAGCAGCGTGACCAGGAGACGATGCCCCACGGCGACCTCGCTGAGCGCCACCGGCTCCACGCTGACGCTCACGCCGCCGGTCGCCACCGCGTGGTCGAGCACGCGCTGGCGCACCGCGGACGCGCTGAGCGCCTCGTCGGTCGCGAGCTCCGCACACAGCACGAGCTGCCCACGCAACGTGATCTGGGCCACGTCGCGCAGTGCGGTCGCGTCACTGGCGAGCGTCGCCAGGGCGCGGAACAGCTGCGCGCCGACCCCCACGCGGTCGGGTCCACTCACGGTCACCAGGTACGTGGTCGAGGACATGTCTCGAGCGTAGGGCGCGGCCGGCTACTCGGGTGACGACGCCCGGCTCGCGCGCAGCGCGGCGACGTGCACGTCACGGCGCGCGTCAAAACGCCACAGCGCGCGCAGCCCCACCCCGGCGGCGGCCACCGACCCCGTGCACGCGAGTCCACCCAGAGAGAGCGACGCGCGCAGCCCGACCCATCGCGCCATCACCCCGGCGCGAAACTGACCCCCCGTCGGACCGATCGAGTACGAGATCAGCTCGATGCCCGCCATGCGCCCACGCACCTCGAGGGGAATCGACTCGTTCCACATCGTCGTGCGAAAGATCCCGCTCACCGCGTCGGCGCCGCCGCCGATGATCAACCCGACCATCGCCCACGCCAGTGACGCGGTCGCGGCGAAGAGGGCCACACCCAAGCCCCAGAGGCCCGCCGCCACCACTACCGCCCGCCCGTAGTGGTGAACGCGGTGCGTCCATCGCGAGGTCATCGTCGCGAGCAGCGCGCCAATCGGCAGGGCGCAGTACAAGAGGGCGAGAGCGTAGGTGCGATGAAAGCCAGCCGCTACGAATGGCAGCATCACCACCGGGTAGGCCAGCACCATGGCCAGCACGTCGATCGCGTAGGTCCCCAGCAGGTCGGGCCGTGAGCGCACGTACGCGACACCCTCGCGTAGCGCGGCGCCACGCGAGGCGCCACGGTCCGCTCGCGGCGGACTCGGCGCGAGGGTCACGAGCAGGGCGAGGGACAGCGCCAGCGTCACCAGGTTGGCCTCGTAGGCGACGGCGGGACCGAACGCCACCACCGCCAGGCCACCCAGGGCGGGGCCCAGGATCGACGCGGCGGTCTGGCGGATCGTCGCGAGCGCGGCGGCCGCTCGCTGAAGGTCGTGCGAGACGTAGGTCTGGTTGAGCGCCCCGATACTGGGCTGTTGCAGCGCACCGATGCCCACCACCGCCACGTCGGCGACGTAGAGCGCCCACACCTGCGGCGACGGGACCAGCGCGTTCAGGACCAGCCCACCGATCGCCACCATCGTCGACGCCTCGAGCACCACGATCAGCCGCCGGCGATCCACCCGATCGGCGAGGAGCCCGCCCCACAAGCCCAGCACCACGATCGGTACGAGCTCGACCAGACCGAGGGTGCCAACCACGAGCGGCGAGTTCGTAAGGACCTTCAACTGGAACGGCACGGTGACGAAGGTCGCTTGTCCCCCGAGGGCCGTCACGAAGCCCGCCACGTAGAGACGACGAAACGACGCCGAGGCGCGCCAGGGCGAGAGGTCCACTCCCAGTGATCTCACGGGGCGCCCGACTGCCACCCCCGCTCGGGCGAGTAGTGGCGCAACACCCGGGCCGGGACACCACCGAGAACCACGTGGCCAGGGAACGTCCCGCGAACGACGGCCCCGGCGGCCACCACCGTGTGCGGGCCGAGGGTCGTGCCCGGCAAGATCACCGCGTTCGCCCCGAGCCAGCTGCCCGACCCGATTCGCACCGCGGCCTCGGTGGGTCGCTGCCAACCGATGGCGGCATCAGGATCCTCGTAGGAGTGATTCTGGTCGGTGATGTAGACGTAGGGGCCCGTCTGGATCTCGTCGCCCAACACGATCGACCAGTTACCCACGAGGTGCGAGCCCCGACCGATCACGCAACGCCGTCCAATCGAGATGACGGGAGAACTGATCATCTCCTGGTCGCCGTTGATCCCCGCGGTGAGACAGACGTTCGGACCGATCAGCGTGTCGTCACCGATGGACAGGTAGCGCTCGTTGTAGACCACACCCTGGGGCGCCATAAGCGCAGCGCGTTGGCCAAAGTAGTAAAACCGACGCGCGTAGGGGTCATCAGGGCCCACGGTGGCGACGTCGTTCACGTACCGGCGCGCCGCGCGCACCCCCGCACCGAGGGCGTGACGAAGTCGACGGCGCACGGACATGCGTGTCACGCTACCGCGAGACGAACCCACGCCAAAGAGCCGTCGGACAACGACGACGGGTGGCCGCGCGATCAGTCGCGCGCGCCGCCGCACGCCGGGGCCATCCGCGGCTCGTCGCTCCGTGGCGTCGCCTCGATCGTCGACGTACGCGTCACCAGGTGGATGTCGGGTCGTCCAGAACGACGTCGCACCACTGCAGAGAACCGACTCACGCTCGGCCTCGTGAACCGCCGCGTCAGAGGGCGGCCATCCGCGGCGTCGCGACCATCGCTACTCTCGCTCACGTCGTTACTCCCTATCGTGGGGGACCGTACACCTCACGAGCCGATCGTCACCACGCCACCGCACCTCACCTCCATCGACGACCACGGCGCCGGTGACCCAATCCCGACCCGCACCTCCGCGTCAGCGTGGCGCTCGCACCACCGCGTCAATCCAGTGTCAAGGGTGCGTCCACGTCGAGGTCCAATGAGCCACCGACCACGTCGGGTGCCAGTGCCTCAGCCAGGTGCTCGCGCACCCGGCCGTCGATCTCGGCCATCAGCTGGGGGTTCTCACGTAAGAACGTCTTCACGTTCTCGCGACCCTGGCCCATCTGCTCCCCTTCGTAGGTGAACCACGCGCCCGCCTTCTTCACGAAGCCCAACTCGACCGCGACGTCCAGAACCGACCCCTCACGGCTGATGCCTTGGCCGTACATAATGTCGAACTCGGCCTGCTTAAAGGGTGCGGCGCACTTGTTCTTCACCACCTTTACACGCGTACGGTTCCCGACCACCTCCGTGCCGTCCTTAATTGATTCGATGCGCCGGATGTCCAGGCGAACCGACGCGTAGAACTTCAGCGCACGGCCACCCGGCGTTACCTCGGGCGAATTGTGAACCACCACCCCATCAACGAGGTAGTTATGTGATCCCTCGACTTCAATATCAAATCGATGCGTCGAACGAGTAGGGGGCTTACGGTGAATATCGATCACGGGCGTCGCCACGAGTTCGTAGCGCATCGGCTCAGTCACCGGCTCCACTCCGAACATTCCCCAAAAGCGTGGAAGCAACTTGTCCTGCATACTTGGGTGTACGAACGGGGCAATGAGCGTCTGCAGCTTCAGCGACTCCGCAGTGGGGAACACGAGAACCGCCTTCTTCCCCTTTACGTTCTCCCGTAGCTCCGGTCGTATATTCCACGTGCTCGCCAAATGGGATCGCACCCGCTCACGCGTCGTCGGCTCCATCGCCTCGACGATGATCTCCACCCACTCGCTTCCACCGGCGATCCGGTCTTGGAGGTCCTTCGACTGCACACGAAGGCTGGCGTTATCCATGTACCACAGCGCGAGCGACAGTGGGGTAAGTTCCTTCAAATAGTCGTCATCAAAGACCTTCTTGCCATCCCGGTACACGGAACGCCGCAGGTCGGCCAATTCTGGCAGCGGTGAGAAGTCGTACGTCACACCGCCGTCGCCGCGTACGAGACGAGAGCAGCCGACATTCTCGAAGAGAGAGGCCTTCCACTCTGCGTACGCAGTCTGCGTCGGGCCGTGGGTGTAGCGCAAACGTGCTCCATACCCACTCCTCGTTGACGAGACGGATCCATCTCCCATCAACGTGCCTCGCAGCGCCTCCCACTGGAATCGTGACAGGTAGTACGGAAGCGCTTGCATCACGTTCTCACCGACGGCGAGGTCCTTGGCTTCCGTCCATCCCTGGGGGGTCCGAACCAGGTGGTTCGGCGTCGCGGCGAACTGTGCACGTCCATTGCCCATGGGCTTGGCGACGGTGATCTGAAGGAACTCGTCCGTCGTACCATTGTCGAACCAATTCACGACCTTCTTCGGAACAACCGCACCAACCCTGTGATCGTACGAGAGGACGTCAACAGGGAGCCGCTGCGTCACGATCTTGCCGATCTTCTCCGTTGAGCCGTCGGCCAGTACCACCCGGGTGTCGTAGGAGAAGCATCCGTAGATGACGCCGATCTTCTCGCGCAGCTGATTGATGAACACGGCGACCGTGTTGGACTTGGACAGCCCGCCGGTCAACTTGCGCAGGGCCTGACTCATGAGACGCGCCTGCAGCCCGACGTGCGAGTCGCCCATGTCACCCTCGATCTCCGCTCGGGGCGTCAAAGCCGCCACGGAGTCGATGATGATGACGTCGAGGGCCCCCGAGCGGATCAGCATGTCCGTGATCTCGAGTGCCTGCTCCCCCGTGTCGGGCTGACTGATCAGCAGGTCGTCGACGTTCACCCCAATAGCCCTCGCGTACACCGGGTCCATGGCGTGCTCCGCGTCAATGTACGCGCAGACCCCGCCGTTGCGCTGTGCCTCGGCGACCACGTGCATCGCGAGAGTCGACTTACCCGACGACTCGGGCCCGTAGAGCTCGACGATCCGTCCGCGCGGCAGGCCCCCGATCCCCAGGGCCATGTCCAGGGCGAGAGCGCCCGTCGCGATGGACTCGATGTTCATGTGCAGGTTCTCGCCCAGGCGCATGATCGAACCCTTGCCGAACTGCTTCTCGATCTGGCCCAAGGCCGCGTCGAGGGCCTTTGCGCGATCGTCGGTTGCCATGGCGTTCTCCTTGGTCGTCGTCACCGGGGGCACGTTAGGTACCCAGTGTGACATCGGTCGGGCTCTATCCCAGCGCAGGCTACTACGAACACCTGTTCGTAGCAAGCATCGAAACTCACTTCAGCACGCCCTCGTGGGCCGCTCGGACCCGCCCGTCGCCCCGTCCACTGACACCGCGCGCGGTGTGGGTAGCGAGCACACGAATCATCGGGCCCCGACCAGTCTGCGTCCACCGCGGCCCCGGCCCGGCCGGATCACCGGGTCGCAGCGGCCGCCGATCAGTCGACCATCGCCTGGTACACGAGTTGCTGGAGCTCACGGCGCAGAGGGTACGTTCCGCTCGGGAGGAGCTGGGTGTAGAAGGCCACAGAGACCGCGCGCACCGGATCCACCCAGAATGCGGTCGACGCGGCGCCACCCCACCCGTAGGTTCCTTCACTGACCAGGCTCTTGTTGCGGCGGGGGTCGGTCACGACCGACACGCCGAGCCCGAAGCCGATCCCCGCGAAGTCCACCTCGGCGAACGAGTCCATCGCCACCGCCGCCAGGTCGACGCCACCGGGCAGGTGGTTGGCGGTCATGAGGGCCACGGTACGCGGCGACAGGATTCGTGCATCGTCGAGCACACCACCGCGCAGGAGCATCGTCATGAAGCGCTGGTAGTCGTGGGCGCTCGACACGAGGCCGCCACCACCGCCCAATACCCCCGGTCGGTGCTGCGCGCCGCGCGCGAGGTCGGCGAAGGGCAACGAGTCGCCCTCGTTGGGCACGTACAGCATCGCCAAGCGGTCCTGGTTGTCTTCGGGACAGAACCAGTCGGTATCCGCCATGCCGAGCGGGTCAAGGACGCGCTCGCGCAGGAACTCATCGAGGGGCTGGCCGCTCCACAGCTCGATGAGCCGCCCCAGCACGTCGGTCGCCACCGAGTAGTTCCACCGGCTACCCGGTTGGAAGAGCAGGGGGCTCGTGCACCAGTCGTGGACCGCACGCTCGAGGTCCGCGTCGCGTGGATAGCCGAAGTCGTATCCCTTGGCCCGGTAGATGGCGTCGACCGGGTGCATGTAGTTGAATCCGTAGGTCAGCCCGCTCATGTGCGTGAGCAAGTGATGCACCCGCACCGGCTCAACGGCGGGAACGCTCTGGGGCGCCGTCGGCGGACCGCCGACGTACACCCGTGGCTCGCGCAGCTCGTCGATCCACCGTCCCACGTCATCGGTGAGATCGAAGAGGCCCTCCTCGTAGAGCGTCAGCGCCGCCACCGTGGTGAGGGGCTTGGTCATCGAGTAAATGCGCCAGATGGTGTCATCGGTGACCGGCAGGTCCTGCTCGCGATGGCGATGCCCGCCTCGTCCCGTCCACACCAGGTCACCCTCACGAGCCAGCGTCACCAGCCACCCAGCTAGTCGCCGGTCCTCGACGTAGGCGTCGAAGTGCGTACGAATCCGCTCGAGGCGACGCGGGTCGAACCCGGCCTCCGTCGGGTCTCGGCGCACCTCCAGTGTCGTCACGCGCAACCTCCCGACCCGACACTACGCGCGCGGCGGCGCCGACACCTCGAGGGTGCGTCGCAGGGCGTCGAGCGCGCTAATCGCACTGTAGGCGCGGATCCGTGGACGATCGCCGGGCAGTTGGAGCGCCACCTGGCGAGCGTGATCGCCGACGACGACCCCGAGGAAGACCGTCCCGACCGGCAGATCGTCCTGCGGATCCGGCCCCGCCACCCCGGTGGTGGCGAGTCCCACGTCCGCGCCGAGCAGGTCACGCACCCCTCGAGCCATCGCGTCGGCGGCGGCGGCGCTGACCACCGGCCCCTCGGGCACGTGCAGGAGGTCGAACTTGACCTCGGACGCGTAACTGACGACGCCGCCGCGGAACCACGCCGACGCGCCCGGCACCGCCACCAGCCGGCTCGCGATGAGTCCGCCGGTCAACGACTCGGCCACGGCCAGCGTGAGGCCGCGCTCGGACAGCCGCTCGGCCACCGCGTCCTCCATGGTCTGCTCGTCCACGCCGAAGATGATGTTGCCGAGTCGCTCCGTGATCAGTGCACGGACGAGCGACTCCTCGACGCGCAGGAGCTGGCGCGCGTGCTCCGCGTCGTCACCCCGAGCCGTGAGGCGCACCTTGATCCCTTCGATACCCGACGCCAGGAAGGCCAGGGTCACCCGCTCACTGGCGCGCAGCGCGTCGAATCGCTCGGCCACCGCCTCGGCCAACGCGGACTCACTGGCTCCCCACGTCCGCAGCACGCGGCTGACGATGGCGGTGCGCTGACCCTCACGCGAGGCGCGCTGCTCGAGGTCGGGTCGGATCGCCCGCTCGAACATCTCTCTCATCTCGTGAGTGACCCCGGGCACGGCGTACACGACCTTGTGGCCCAGCGGGCAGACCAGCCCCGGAGCCGTCCCGCGGCGCGCCGCGATGACGAGAGCCCCGCGCGGCACGTCGGCCTGGCGCAAGTTGTTGGCCGGCATCGTGCGACCGCGCGCCTCGAACATCGTGCGAATCGCGCCGGCGATCTCCTCGTCACGCTCCAGCGGGACGTTCATCACCTCGGCCAGCGCCTCGCGCGTGATGTCGTCCTGGGTGGGGCCTAGCCCGCCGGTGACGATGACCGCGTCGCCGCGAGCCAGCGCCGTGCGCAGTGCCAGCACGATCCGCTCGTGATTGTCGCCGACGTGCTGGTGGAAGTACGAGTCGATCCCGTGCGCCGCCAGCTGCTCACCGAGCCACTGGGAGTTAGTGTCGGCGATCTGGCCCAGGAGCAACTCCGTGCCCACCGCCACGATCTCAACGCGCACCACGCAACCTCACTCGACCCTCACGGTAGTACTGCCACCCGGTGTAGAGCGTCATCACCGCGGCGATCCAGATCGTGACCAGAGCCAGCCAGGCGTGCGGTGCGGTGATCGGCAGGACGCTGAAGGCGATCGCCCAGTCCTGGACGAACGTCTTCCACTTGGCCAGTCGGCTCGCCGGTATCGAGACGCCGCGCCGAGCGGCGCGGGAACGGTAGACACTCATCCAGATCTCGCGCAGCGTGATGACCAGTGACGGCACGATGAAGCTGTGCACGCCGTGGGGCCGGGAGAGGATGATCGCGTACAGCGAGCCGAGCACGATGATCTTGTCGGCCAACGGGTCGAGGAACGCGCCCGATCGCGTCGTGCCGTGGCGCCGCGCCACGATACCGTCGAAGTAGTCCGACGCTGCCGCGAGAAAGCCCACGAGCACCGTCCACCACGACACCCGGCGCACGATGATGAGATAGACGAAGAGCGGCGCGATGAGCAGACGAAACGCGGTCATGAGATTGGCGGGAGTCAGCAGGGCCGACTCGCCGTAGGTCGGGCGCGTGCTCACGCCACCACCGCTTCGAGGTCGGTGCCTCGGCTCGCGGTGATCACGACGTCAACCAGGGTCCCCACCGCGAGCGAGGGATCCACCACGATCACGCCATCGATCTCGGGGCACTCGTGGACGCTGCGACCGACACCGGGCGCGTCGACGAGCAGACGTTGCGTCGTGCCGATCAGCCGATCGCGTCGACGAGCGGTGATGGCGTCCTGCACCTCGCCCGCCTCGCGGAGCCGCTCGAGCGCCAGCTCGGGGGGCACCGGTGCGTCGAGCGTAGCGGCGTA
>JAJZYE010000011.1 GCA_021806055.1 Actinomycetes bacterium
GCGGGTGTGCCACGGGCCCGAGTCCAGACCTCCTTGCGTAAGTCATCCGCGTAGTCGCCTGACCAGGGACCATCCACCACTTCGCGCCCGGGATACTCCATAATAGATGCAGAGTAATTGTCTGTCTGAAGGGAGCACCCGGGATGGCGTTGGCGGCAGGGAAACTGGTAGTCATGCAGCCTCTCCCCTTGGTGCCCGTCGGTTCGGTGCCCGTCGCCGACGGGGTCTCGTTGCTCGAGGACGAAGAGGGCGCGGGCACGGTGTTCATCTGGGGCCAGGCGACCTGGACGTGGGACCGCTCGGATCCCGGTGCTCGGCGCCTCGCGGCGGTGCAACTCGTGAACTCAGGTGCAGCGAGCCAGCGCCAGGTCGCCGCGGCCTTCGGGGCGAACGAGACCACGGTGTGGCGCTGGCGCAGCGACTACCAGGCGGGTGGAGTGGTTGAGCTGCTCCCTTCGCGCAAGGGTCCCAAGCGCGCGTCGAAGCTCACCGAGGAGAAGCGCGCCGAGATCGCCCGGCTGCGTGCGAGCGGGCTGACCAAGCCCGAGGTGGCCGCGCGCACCGGCGTGTCCACCCAGAGCGTGCGACGTGCCACGTTGGCCGTGACCACGGCGCGACCTGACCCCGAGATGGCACCCGCCGACGCCGATAAGTCGAACAACCTCGTCCCACTCAACGCACCAAAGGAGCGCACAGGCGAGCGGGCGGCGGCTCGGCGCGGAATGCTCGCCGAGGCGGCCCCGGTGATCTGTGAGGGCGGGTCACTTCCCTTCGTTGGCTCCCTGGTCATCCTGCCGGCCCTCGCGGCCACCGGGCTCTTGGAGGTGACCGCCTCGCTCTACGGGCTCGGCCGACGCGTCGCAGGGTTCCCGCGCGCCGCCTTCTACGGCCTGCGCTCGATGGTGCTGTGCGTGGTGTTCTCCTCGCTGCTCGGCGAGCCGCGCGCCGAGGGGCTCACCCGACTCGATCCGGTTGCGATCGGTCGCCTGCTCGGCCTCGACCGGGCCCCGGAAGTGTCGCGCCTGCGCTACCGGCTGAGCGAGTTGGCCGACGAGAACAAGAGCGACGAGCTGGTGCTCGGCCTCGCGCGCCGTCACCTCGAGGTGCACCCCGAAGCGGTCGGTCTCTTCTACGTCGACGGTCACGTGCGCGCCTACCACGGCAAGCACGAAGTGCCCAAGGCCCACGTCGCGCGCATGCGCATCGCCATGCCCGCCGAGGTCGACACCTGGGTGTGTGACCGCTTCGGCGACGGGCTGCTCGTCTGGCAATCCGCCCCCGGTGCCTCCCTCGTCGGCGAGCTGCGACTCGTTGTCAATAAGGTCCGCGACCTCGTGGGCCACGACGCGCGTCCGACGATCTGCTTTGACCGGGGAGGCTGGAGCCCTCGTCTCTTCGCCCAGTTGAACGAGGCGGGCTTTGACGTCCTCACCTATCGCAAGGCGCCGCCCTCTTCCGAGCCGCGAGCCGCGTTCTCCCCCTACCGTTTTGTCGACGAGCTCGGGCGCACCCACGACTACGTGCTCGCCGATCGCCGCGTGCGCCTGGCCTATGACAACCAGCGCCGACGCTTCTCGTGCCGCCAGATCACCCGCCTCGACGAGGCGAGCGGTCACCAGACCCAGATCGTGACGACGCGCCAAGACAGCGACCCCGCGCTGCTCGCCCACGCGATGTTCTCGCGCTGGCGCCAGGAGAACTTCTTTCGCTACCAGCGCGCCCACTTTGGCCTGGACGCGCTCGACGCCTACGAGACCCACCCCGACGACCCGACGCGTCTCGTCGCCAACCCGGCCCGGCGCGACGCCGAGCGAGCAACGCGCCAGGCCCGCCAACGGCTCACTGACGCCGAGGCCAAAGAGGGCAGCGCCTCACTTGAGGGCCGCAGGGCAAACAAGGTGCTCCAGGCCGCCTTCGCTGACGCGCGTGCCGAGGTCGCCCGCCTCGACGACGTCGCCAAGGCGATCCCGGCCAAGGTGCCCCTCGGTGAGGTGCGACCCGACGCGGTGCGCCTCGACGTCGAGCGCAAGCGCATCATGGACGCCGTCCGCATGGCCACCTACAACGCCGAGTCGGCCCTCGCACGAATGATCGCTCCGCACTACGCACGAGCCGACGACGAAGCTCGGACCTTGCTCCACGAGATCTTCAAGTCACCCGCTGATCTCGAGGTCCGAGGCGACCAGCTGCACGTGCGCATCCTTCCCCTCTCGGCCCCTCGTCGCACCAAGGCGATGGCGGCACTGTGTGAGGAACTGACCGCTACTCAGACCCTCTACCCAGGGACCGATCTGACGCTCGTCTACTCGGTCAGAGAGACGTGAGGCTCTGCAGCGACTTTGTGATTACGCAAGGAGGTCTGGAGTCACCTGGCGGTGACGGCGGTGGCGGCTCTCTCCGACACCATCGCCGCGGTAACGCGGTCGTGATGACGACGCGCAAGGTCGCGGGTCGTCCGGTGTTTCAGCTCCTAACCGGCTCACGTTCGAGGCGTCTGGCGAACTGGACAGCCCAGTTGCGTGGGCGCTGCTCTGGTGGGCGAGGGGGGACTTGAACCCCCACATCCTTTCGAATACAGGAACCTGAATCCTGCGCGTCTGCCAATTCCGCCACTCGCCCGGAACCCGTCCACCATAGTCCAAAGTCCATGAGTGCTCAGCGCCGGTCATAATGTGCACCCGACCAGTACAGTTAGGGATGCCATGGTACTCAAGGGAGTCGAGAATCGCCTCGAGCGACTCTTCGAGCGCGGTTTGACGCGCCCCTTTAAGAGCACGCTACAACCGATCGAGATCGGACAGCGCATCGTGCGCGAGATTGATCTGACCCGTCGGTTGACCAATCGAGGTCCCATTTCACCCAACGAGGTCAAGGTCTGGCTTAGTGCGCCGGACGCGGAGCGTTTTCAGGGTTTCCAACGGGCGCTCATCAGTGAGTTGGCGGAGACGGTTCGTCAACACGCGCTCAACGAGGGCTATAACTTCGTCGGGCCCGTGTCCGTCGAGATCTTCGTCGACGACGACCTGAAGGCGGGTGACGTGGTGGTGCAGGCCGACTTCGTGGGCGGTGACAGCCAGCCTCGGCTGCTGGTGGGCGACGGGCGCACCTTCGTCGTGGGGGACCACCCCCTGGTGATCGGGCGCAGCCCCGACGTCGACGTCGTGATCAACGATACCGACGTTTCGCGACGTCACGCCGAGGTCTGGCGCACCACCGAGGGGGTCGCCGTGCGTGATCTGGGCTCGACCAATGGCACCTACGTCAACGGCCATCGCGTGACGGCGGTGTCGCTATCGCCTCGCGACGATATGACGATCGGCACGCTGCACTTGCGGATTGAGCTCGCTTGAGCCTGATAGCCGCGACGGTGAACTACGCGGCACTCATTCGGCCGCTGCAGGTTCTGGTGATGGTGATCGCCCTGCTGTTCTTCGCACGGGTCATGCGCGTGGCCGCCGTCGAGGCTCGGCCGCTGGATCCGGTTCCCAAGGAGCGCCGCCGGCGCCGCGCCGCGCCGCTCGCCCTCGAGTTCCTCGAACCTGAGGACCGTCGCGGCGAGCGCTTGGAGGTCGCTGTGGCCGCTGTGATCGGGCGCAGCCCCGACTGTGACGTGAGTCTCGGCGATACCTACCTCTCCTCTCGTCACGCCAGAGTGGCGCTGGACGAAGGGGAGCTGACACTCGAGGACCTGGGCTCGACGAACGGCACTTACGTGAACGAGCAGATGATCACCGGGAGGGTTCACCTCGAGCGTGGCGACGTCGTCCAGGTTGGCGGCGTGCTGTTCGAGGTGGTCCGTTGACTCGTTGGCGGTACGCGGCGGCCACCGACACCGGCCTCGTCCGTGACCTGAACGAGGACGCGCTGTACGTGGACGACACCCTGGCCGTCGTGGCCGACGGCATGGGGGGTCACGCCGCCGGGGAGGTTGCGTCGGACATCGCCGTGCAGGTGGTGCGCGACCAGTTCGCGGAGAACCCCACCGTCGAGGGCCTCTACCGTGGTATCGAGACCGCTCACCGGATCATCCAGGCGGACGCCCGCGAGAATCCCGACCACTTCGGAATGGGCACCACCGTGATCGTGGTGGGGCTCACCGTCGACTCCTCGGGGGTGCGCACGCCGACCCTGTTCAACGTCGGTGACTCGCGGGTCTACCAGCTGCGCGACGGGGCCATTCGCCAGCTGAGCGAGGATCACAGCGTGGCCGAGGAGTGGGTGCGCATGGGCCGGCTCACCCCTGAGGAAGCCGCGGTACACCCTCGGCGCCACCAGCTCACGCGCACACTGGGGATCGAGGACATGCTCGAGATCGACGTGCAGTCGGTGCACGCCACGGCGGGTGATCGGCTCCTGCTCTGCAGCGATGGTCTGTCGAACGAACTCTCGACCGAGTCGCTGGCCCAACTGGCCAGCTCGCCGGTGCCGCTGGAGGAGGCGGTGCGCCTCCTGGTGGATGGCGCGCGCGCCGCGGGGGGCCACGACAACATCTCGGCGATTCTGCTCGAGTTCGACGAGGTCGACGAGACCGCCCTACCGATCAAGCGGACGGTGTCGACAACCCCTCGGGGCTCCGAGAGGGCGGTCGACGGGTCCGGACGACCTCGTCGGCCACGTCGTGTGACGTGGCGCAGTGTGCTGGCGTTCGTGGTGCTGCTGCTCGTGGCCGGCGCGTTCGTGGGGGTGATGCACTGGTACGCCTACTCCTCGTACTACCTGGGCGAGGACGGGGGGCGGATCGCGGTCTACCGGGGCCAGCCGCACGGTGTTCTCTGGTTCAAGCCGGTGAAGGTGCGCGACACGACCTATCGGTTCGCGCAGTTGCGCCCCGCCGACCAGGGATTCGTGCGCCAAACCATTGAAGAACCGACGCTGCAGGCTGCCCTGAACTACGCCACGTATCTGCACCGTTCGTGGCTCCTCGGCCAGCCGTCGAGCTCGACCACGACCACCACCACGACCACCACGACGACGCCCGGCGCGTCGCCGACGACCACGGCGGGGGGGTAGTCGATGATCGCGGGTGGGCGAGGGCGGTGCGCTCGATGGCGCGACGGGACCGACGCGAACGACGGGGTTCACTGGGGGCCAGCACATAGGCTAGGCGTGGTATGGAGCCAGTGAGCGACCCACGCCTCTACTCGAATCGCTACCAGGTCACTCACCTGATAGCACGCGGCGGCATGGCCATGGTGTACCGCGCGCAGGATGAACTCCTGAGTCGAGCCGTCGCCCTCAAGATCCTCTACCCCGAACTCAGCGCGGACCCCCTCTTCGTCGAACGCTTTCGGCGCGAGGCGCAGGCCGCGGCCAACCTGTCGCACCCCAACATCGTGCCGGTCTTCGACTGGGGCGAGGACGATGGAACGTACTTCATCGTTATGGAGCTGATCGACGGCACCTCGCTGGCGGAGATGCTGCGTGGTGGCCGTACTCTCACCGCGTCGCGCTCGGCGCAGCTGATCGCCCAGGTCGCGGCGGCGCTGGGCTACGCCCATCGCAGTGGTGTTGTGCACCGCGACGTTAAGCCGGGCAACATCCTCATCACCTCCGATGGTCAGGTCAAGGTGACCGACTTCGGTATCGCCCAGGCGGTGGCCACCGAGGACCAGCTGGCCGAGGCCGGGTCGGTGATGGGCACGGCTACCTACTTCTCGCCCGAGCAGGCGGCCGGATCGTCGGTCGACGGTCGCAGTGACGTGTACTCGCTTGGTGTCGTCCTCTACGAGATGCTGGCGGGCCGTCCGCCCTTCATCGGTGACACTCCCGTCGATGTGGCGGGCCAACACGTCAACGACGTGGTCCCACCCCCCACGCAGTTCAACGACGCCATACCGCGCGATCTCGAGGCGATCACGATGCAGGCGCTCGCGAAGTGGCCGGATCAGCGGTACCAGAGCGCGGACGAGTTCCGAGCGGACCTGCTGCGTTTTTCCGAGGGCCAGCCGGTGCACGCGCTCGGGGCGGGACACGACGTGGCATTTCTGGCCGCCGACGCCACTCGGGCGGTGTCCACGGTGATGGCTGGTGAGCGGACACTGGCGGTGCCGGTGATGCCGGGGCCACGCACCGACGTCAAGGTCAAGCGTCGGCGGCGCGGGCGCGCGGGCTGGATCAGTGCGATCGTGCTGGTGGTCCTGGCCGCCGGCGGTGGTGTGGGGTACGCGTACTACGCCTCGCACCGCGTGGTGAAGGTCCTGGTGCCGAGTCTGTACGGCCAGACGGTGAGCGTCGCGACCCAGACCCTGACCAATGACGGCCTCGTGGTCGGGACGACGGTGTCGGTTATCTCGAACGAGCCGTCGGGCACGGTGGTCGGCTCCAAGCCCAAGGCCGGCGCGTCCGTGGTCAAGGGTCACGCCGTGACCCTGCAAGTCTCCAAGGGCAAGCCGATCCCCCTGGTCAGCGTGCCGAACGTGGTCAACATGTCACTCAGTGCGGCCGAGACCCTCCTGGGGCAGAGCAACCTGAACTACCACCTCGAGTACACGACGACGCCGCCGTTGACGGGGGCTAACCCCAACACGGTTCTCTCCCAGACCCCCATCGCGGGTGCCAAGACCCCGAAAGGGGCCCGCGTGGTTCTCATCGTGTTGAATCCGACGTCGGCCTTCCCGATGCCGTCGGTGCGCGGCCAGTCCACGGTGCAGGCCGCCTCAACACTCGGTCAGGACGGGTTGACGGTGTCGTCGGCGACGTCGACGCGATGCTCGAACACCGTCCAGTCGGGCCTGGTGCTGGCCACTATTCCGGCGGCGGGCTCACCGGTGACGCCCAACACCGCAGTGGAGCTGATCACGTCGTCGGGGTACTGCCAGGTGGTGGTGCCCACGGTGGTGGGCCAGACCCAGAGCGAGGCGAACACCACGCTGAACGAGCAGGGCCTGGTTCTGGGGCAGGTGACCCAGGCCGATCCGGCGTCGTGCGCCTCGCCGGGCCTCTCGGGCACGATCGCGACCCAGAGCCTCGCGCCCGGGACGTTGGCCCCGTACGACTCGAGCGTGGACGTCACCGTCTGTCCCTGACCGGCGCGGGCGGGACGATTCGGTAACATCGAGCGTTATGGCACACTCCGGCTCGAAGCGTCGCTCCAGCAAGACGATGGGCCGCTACGTGTCGCCCCAGGAGCGGGGTCGCTACACCGCACCGCGGCCCGCCGGCTCCGATCACAGCCCTCACTGGTACGGGTGGGTGCTGCTGGACCTGCTGCTCTTCGGCCTGCTGGTGATCACGCTCAACTACCTGCAAGTCCTTCCGGGCTCGGTGTCGTCGTGGTACCTGGTGCTCGGCCTCGTCTCGATGTTTGCGGCGTTCTACCTAGCGACGCGCTACCGCTGACCTCACCCGAGTCGCTCGATGATCGTGGCGTTGGCTAGCCCGCCGCCCTCACACATCGTCAGCAGTCCGTAGCGGCCCGCGGTGCGCTCGAGCTCGTTGAGCAGCGTGGCCATCAGCTTGGCGCCGGACGCTCCGAGCGGGTGGCCCAACGCAATGGCCCCGCCGTTGACGTTGACGCGCGAGAGATCCGCGTGGTGTTCCTTCTGCCACGCGAGGACCACCGAGGCGAAGGCCTCATTGATCTCGACCAGGTCGATGTCCTCGAGCGAGAGCCGGGCACGGTCGAGCACCTTGGCGGTGGCCGGTATCGGGCCGGTCAGCATGGTGATCGGGTCCACACCGGCGAGGGCGAAGGCGTGGAAGCGCGCCCGCGGGGTGTACCCCAACGCCGCGGCTCGCTCCTCGCTCATGATCAGCACCGCCGAGGCGCCGTCGGTGATCTGCGAGGAGTTACCCGCCGTGACCTTGCCGCCCTCGAGGAAGGCCGGCTTCAGGGCGGCCAGCGCCTCGTGCGTCGTGTCGGGGCGGATGCCCTCATCGGCGTCGAGCACCTCATCGGTGTCGTGTCCCTCGTCGTCGCGGATCGCCACGGCGAGGAGCTCGCGCGCGAAGCGGCCCTCGGCGGTGGCGCGCGCCGCGCGACGGTGGCTCTCCAGGGAGAACGCGTCGAGGTCCTCGCGCGTGATGCCCCACTGGTCGGCGATCATCTCCGCGCCCAGGCCCTGATTGCGCAGGCCGCCCTGGGGCTCGTAGCGGGCGTGGACCCGCGGACCGAAGGGATGGCCCACATCGGTGCCCACTGAGGATCCCATGGGGACTCGGCTCATGACCTCCACGCCCGCGGCGACGACGACGTCGTAGGCGCCGGCGATCACCCCCTGGGCCGCGAAGTGCATCGCCTGCTGGGAGGAGCCGCACTGGCGGTCGATCGTCGTCGCCGGGACCGACTCCGGCCATCCGGCGGCGAGCACGGCGTTGCGCCCGACGTTGAAGGCCTGTTCGCCGATCTGGCTCACGCACCCGGTGATGACGTCGTCGATCAGCGAGGGATCCAGGTCGTTGCGCGCGGCCAGGGCCCGCAGCGCCTCGGAGGCCAGGTCCACCGCGTGCCAGTTGCGCAGCCGCCCGTTTCTCTTGCCGCCCGGCGTCCGTACGGCGTCAACGATGACTGCGCTGGTCATGGGTTACCTCCTGGCACGTGGTTCTACGCGCATCCTAGGGGCGTTCGCAGTAGCGTCACGGTGGTGAGCGAGCGCAAGAACCTCGATCGGTGGCTGGGCGACGGCGGGATGACCATCATCGGCGCCCTGGGGGGGATCTTCGACGAGTACGGCGTGGACGGCGAGGACCTCGGGTGGGCCCACGCGCACTTCGTACCGCGCGAGCTGGCGGCCAACCCCCACGGCTTGGTGCAAGCGGGAGTGCACGCCGTTCTGCTCGACGCGGTGATGAACTTCGCGATCAACGCGGCGCTGAGCGGACGCGACCGAACCAGCGCCACCGTCGAGATCGCGACCGAGCTCATGCGCCCGGCGACCCAGGGGGAGCACTACGACGTGCGTGGTGAGGTCGTGCGCGTCACGCGCCAGGTCGCCTACGCCGAGGGGACCATCGTCGACGAGTCCGGGCGGCTGATGAGTCGGGCCACGGGGACGTTCCTGCTGCATCGCGAGGCGTCCGACGACGCCGGCGCCTAGATGTGCTCGGCCGGGACCTGGCCGAGTCGGCCCGCCTGGTAGTCATCGAAGGCCTGCTGGAGTTCGGCGCGCGTGTTCATGACGAAGGGTCCGTAGGCGGCGACGGGCTCACGAATCGGTCGACCGCCGAGTAGGAGCACGTCGAACGAGCTCGAGGCGCTCGCCTCGAGCAGGAGGACGTCGCCGTCGACGTGCACGGCGAGTTGTCCGGCGCCGAGCGGGGCGCGCTCCGGGCCCACGAAGCCGTGACCCGCCAGGGCGTACGTCAGCGCGTTGTAGACCGTCGGCCAGGGAAGCACCACGCGGCTGCCCGGCTGCAGCGTCGCGTGGACGATCGTGATCGGGGTGTGCGTCGAGCCCGGTCCCGTGGCGTCACCGAGGGCACCGGCGATGACGCGCAGGAGGGCGTCGCCCTCGGCGTTGGTCGCGAGCGTGACCGCGGTCGAGTCGATGTCCTGGTAGCGCGGGTCGGTCATCTTGAGGGACGCGGGGAGATTCACCCAGAGCTGGACGCCGTGGAAGAGCCCGCCCGAGGCGATCAGGGAGTCCGGCGGACGCTCGATGTGCAAGATGCCCGATCCCGCCGTCATCCACTGCGTGGCGCCGTTCTCGATCACGCCGCCGCCGCCGATGGAGTCCTGGTGCACGAAAGTGCCGTCAATCATGTAGGTCACGGTCTCGAACCCGCGGTGCGGGTGCCACGGTGTCCCCTTGGGCTCGCCGGGCCCGTAGTCGACCTCACCCATCTGGTCCATGTGCACGAAGGGGTCGAGGCGCGCGAGGTCAACACCGGCGAAGGCGCGGTGAACGGGAAAGCCCTCGCCCTCTAGTCCACGCGGGGCGGTGGTGACGGAGGCGACGCGACGCGTCCGCGCCTCCGGGGAGGGCGGGGCGATGCGCGGGAGAATGAGCAGGTTGTCAACGGTCACCGCGGGCACGTTTCCAGCCTAGAGATCCGCTGGGACGCCGTGACCTCGTGGAGCGCCACGGCGAGGGATCCGCCCCCGCGGTCCTTCGCCGAGCCCTCGGTGTCGACCTGCCACGGTGGTCGCGGGCCGGCACTGCGCGAAGCCGTGGGCGCCGGTCCTCGAGAAGGTGAGAACGGCGGGCCGTCGCGCGAGGTGGGCCAGCGCGACGGGGCCCCGTGATGCCTCACGTAGTCGGGACGGGGTCTCGCACCGCGACGAGACCTCGGTAATCGCGTCGGCTCCTACGTCGTGCGCGGGGTCGCGAGGAATCGCGCCGGATCGACGGCGATGAAGAGAGCGGAGGCCTCGACCAGGACGGCCTCGGCGCAGGTCAGCGTCGCCAGGATCGTGGACTTGCGCCCGTCGCGGTGCGCCAGCCACGCGCGGGCCACCACCTCGGTGTCGACGGGTACCGGCTCGCGGAACGTCACCTCGAGGCGCGCCGTGAAGCCGAACGCATCGTGCACCCCCATCACGAGGCCCATCGTCTCGTCGAGTAACGCGGCGACGACGCCGCCGTGCACGCGTCGCGGGGCCCCTTCGAAGGCGCGACCGAGCACGACGCGTGACACGACCGATTCATCCTCGCGCCAGATCTCGGCCCCGAGGCCGTGGGGATTCGCCTCGCCCGAGACCACGGAGTCCGCGAACAGGTGACGGTGCGGGTCATCCCGTGAGGGCAGGGACCGGGTCAGTATCGTGAGCGCGTCGGGTGGGTGGCGCTCGCGCATCGGGCTCTCGTCCAGCACGTCGTGCACGGGGCGCAGGGCGGCGATGATCTCGTCGAGGAGGCCGTCGTCGACGTCACGGGCTACGAAGTCGTGACCGATGTCACGTAGCAGGCCCGCGACCGTGGCGCGGCGCTCCTCGGTCGACGTCGTCACGACGCGCCGTTCACGACGCGCCGAGGTAGTAGCGCTCGCCGCGTGCGAGGGCTCGGTCCAGCCGCTCGAGCCCGTCGCGCGCCTCGTCGTCGGTGATGATGCACGGCGGCACCACGTGGAGGCGGTTGAAGTTGGCGAAGATGAGGAGCCCCTCGGCGCGGCAGGCCGCGATCAACTCGTTCATCGCTGGAGAGCTGGCGCCGTAGGGGGCGAGAGGCTCTCGCGTGGCCCGGTCGCTCACCAGGTCCAGCGCGAAGAAGACCCCCTGTCCTCTCACCTCGCCGATGATGCGGTGCCGCTCGGCGAGAGCGTTCAAGCCGGGCCGCAGGACGTCGTCACCAATGTGTCGCGCGTTCTCGACCACGTGGTCGCGCTCCATCACTTCGATGGTCGCGACGGCGGACGCGCAGGCGAGTGGGTGGCCGGAGTACGTGAGACCTCCGGGGTAGACCCGATCGTTGAACGTGTCACTGATCGCGCGGTTCAGCACCACACCCCCGAGCGGGACGTAGCCCGAGTTCACGCCCTTGGCGAAGGTCACCAGATCGGGGGTGACGTCGTGGTCCTGATAGGCGAACCAGGCGCCAGTGCGCCCGAAGCCGGCCATGACCTCGTCGGCGATGTAGACGATGCCGTAACGATCACAGATCGCCCGAACGCCGGCCAGGAAGCCCGGTGGTGGCACCATGATGCCGGCAGTGCCGGGAATGGTCTCGAGGATGATGGCGGCGATGGAATCAGGCCCTTCGAAACGGATCAGCGCCTCGAGTGCCTCCAGTGCGCGGTCGCGCTCTTCGACGTCGGTGGTGGCGTGGTAGGCGCTGCGATAGAGGAACGGGCCGAAGAAGTGCACGACGCCGGCGGTGCCACTGTCGCTGGGCCAGCGTCGTGGGTCGCCCGTCAGGTTGATCGAGGTCGCCGTCGCGCCGTGGTAGCTGCGGTAGGCGGCGATCACCTTGTGTCGTCCGGTGTGCAGTCGCGCCATGCGCACGGCGTGCTCGACCGCCTCGGTGCCGCCGTTGGTGAAGAAGACCTTGGCCGCACCCTCGAACGAGTGGTCGAGGATGAGCTCGGCCGCGCGGTAGCGCGACTCGTAGCCGTGCTGCGGCGCGATCGTGCACAGTCGGGCGGCCTGCTCGCGGATGGCCTCCACGACGGCGGGATGCTGATGCCCGAGATTCGTG
>JAJZYE010000012.1 GCA_021806055.1 Actinomycetes bacterium
GAAGTAGCGCTCCGGCATCTGACGCTTAAGCATCTTGCCCGCGGGGTTGCGCGGCAACGGTTCGCGAGTCAGAACGATACGCGTGGGAACCTTGAAGGCAGCGAGGCGCGCTCGCAGGTGCTCACGCAGCCGGTCGACGTCGAGCTGCTCGCCGGGCTTGAGCATGACCACGCAGGCGACCTCCTCACCCAGGCGCTCATCGGCCAGGCCGAAGACCGCCGCCTCGTAGACCGCCGGATGCTCGTAGACCGCCGCCTCGACCTCGGCGGAGTACACGTTCTCACCCCCGCGGATGATCATGTCCTTGGCCCGATCCTCGATGTAGAGGAACCCCTCGGCGTCGAGGCGACCAAGGTCACCGGTGCGCAGCCACCCGTCCACCAGGGTGGCCGCCGTCGCCTCGGGCTGGTTCCAGTAGCCGCGAATGAGGGTCGGCGACGACACCCAGATCTCACCGCCACGACCGATCGGCACCGGCCGGCCGGCGTCGTCGCGAATCTCCACGTCCATGACGATGGTGGGCGTACACCCGGTCGAGGTGGGGTGGCTCACGTAGTCGTCGCCGAAGTTACCCGGGCCGTAGGCGTTGGTCTCGGTCATGCCGTACCCCAACGACGGGCGACCCTTGACGAAGGCGCGGTCGACGCGCTCCACCAGGGTGGGCGGAGCCGGTGCGCCACCGCCCCCGACCGAGGAGAGCGAGCTCGTGTCGTAGTGCGCGAAGCCGGGACTCTCGAGGAGGTCCCAGGACTGGGTCGGCACACCAACGAAGCTCGTGACGCGGTGGCGCTCGATGAGTTCCAGCGCCCGCTCGGGCTCCCAGTGGTGCATCATCACCAACTTGAAGTGCCACGAGAAGCACGACATCATCACCGGGATGCAGCCGGTGACGTGAAAGAGCGGCACCACCAGGATAAAGCACGGTGCCAGGCCCGAACCGGCCTCCCCGGGCTCGCGCCGTGCGTCAATGATCGCGGGACCTGCGGCGAAGGCCATGATCGTCTGGGTGATGGCTCGATGCGTCGACACCGCCCCCTTCGGGCGACCCGTCGTGCCGGAGGTGTACAGGATGGTGGCGTCGTCGTCCGGCCCGATCGTCACGTCGGGCATCGCCGCCCCGCGCACGACCACGTCACGCCAGCGCGACACCCCCGGCGCGAGCGTCGCGTCGTCATCGAGGCGAACGGCCACGATGGGCACGCCAGCGCGACGGGCGGGCTCGCCGGCGCGCGCCGTGCGCTCGGCGTCGGCGATCAGCACCGTCAGTCCCGCGTCACCGATGGCGTAGGCCAACTCCTCTTGGGTCCACCACGCGTTGAGCGACACCGAGACGGCGCCCACCGACAAGATGGCGGCAAAGGAGACCACCCACTCGGGGAGATTGCGCATGGCAATGCCGACTCGATCGCCCGGTCGCACACCGTAGCGCGTCACCAGGGCGTTGCCCACGGCGTCCGCCTCGCGCATCACCTCGGCGAAGCTCCACTCCTCGTCCTCGTACACCAGGAAGGTGCTCTCGACGCCGCGCGCCAGGTCGAAGAAGCCCCTCACGGTCGCGGGCGCGTTCACGAACTGGCGCGTCGTCACGCCCCCTACCGTCACCGGAGCGGTCTCGAAGGGCATGCCGGGCGCGGAAACTATCGCGATCGCCTCGGACAGGCTGTGCGCCACGTTCTCCCCTCTCACCACGGCGTCCCTGTCGCGCGGCTCGTCTTGCTAGAACGGAACAATGTTAACGCCACGTCGCAGCGCTCCACGGGTCCCACCGCGATGATGCGCCTCAGCGTGCACGCGCACCCCGGCTCCCGACGCCGCGCGGTCGCGGTGCGCGACGACCAGGTCGAGGTGTACGTGGCGGCGCGCGCCGTGGATGGCGCGGCCAACGACGACATCCGCCGGGCACTGGCGGACGCCCTCGGCGTCGCACTGCGCGACGTGAGCATCGTGCGCGGCGCACGCGCTCGCCACAAGGTCCTGACCGTGGCCGGCGACGAGGACGAGCTCGCGAGGCGACTCGACTCGTTGCGCGCACCCGCGTCGCCGCCGCCACCCCACGACCTGACGTAGAGTAGCGGCGTACGCGGTCCTCAACGAAAGTGAGATCGGTGTTTGGCCTGAACTACCCGCTGGCGGACTTGGTCGTGTCCATGGCGTACCTGGCACTGATCGTCTTCTGGCTGATGCTGGCGTTCCACGTTATGGGAGACCTCTTTCGCAGCCACGACCTGAGCGGCGGGGCCAAGGCGCTGTGGGTCCTGTTCATCCTGATCCTGCCCCTCGCGGGCACCCTGATTTACCTCATCGCCCGAGGCAGTTCGATGCACGAACGGGACCAGCGAACCGGGCGCGACCAGCAGCGCGCCCTCGACGACTACATCCGCGCCATCGCCCACTCCAAGGAGTGACTACGCCAGCGCCACCGATCCCGCGCTGCGCTGGCTGAGGCGCTCGACCGACGCCGCCAGGCGTGCCATGACCTCGGCCAACTCCGTACGCGCGTGCTCCGCGTCGGCCGATAGATCCTCCAGATGCGACACATCCCACAGGGCCAGAACCGGGTTGACCACGTCGCGCACGTACTGGCTCAATCCGTAGATCCCTTCGCGCGCGATGCGCACGGCGTGGCGGGTGAAGTTCGGGATGCCCGTCCCGGGCATAGCGAAACCACTGATCTGACGCAACGTCGCGATCATCATCGCCGAAGGATCGATCACGAACGCCGCCTGGGCCAGGTCCCGGTAGAAGAGGTAGTGCTTCGTCTCGTCACCGGCGATGAGCGCCAGGATGTTACGGCCCATCCGGTCGTCCTTGGGCAGGTGGGCGCCAGTGTTGCGGTGCGCGATCTGGGTGGCGCGCTCCTGGAAGGACACGTAGCAGATGAGGTCCGCGAACGTCGGCGGATGGGGGACCTCCCCCTTGCGCATCTGGACGCGTCGCCCGTCCTCGAGCAGCGTCGGGTCAATGCAGCGACTGACGTGAACCCAGTCGCGCATCACCATGGAATGGCGATTCTCCTCCATGGTCCACTGGTGATTCCAGTCGCGAATAGGGTGATCCGCCGGAGCGTGATCGAACAGGCTGCACGTGTAGTAGGGCAGATTGTCCTCCGTCAGGAGGTTCACGTAGATCGAACTGCGCACGCCATCGGGCAATGGGTAGTCCGACGGCGACCACGGTCGATCCGCGAAACTCTCGCCACGTCCCCACTCGATCTGCTCGTGGGGATACCACAGGCGCGGCGCCTCGAGGTGGCGATTGAGGAGTCGCTCCACGTCGGGCTTGATCTCCTCGACCAGGTCCACACGGGAACCCGCTGCTCGTTTGACAACCATGGCGGTCCTTCATTCTCCGTGCGTCATCGCAACACATCCAGCGTAGTGCCGCCCTGCGATCGCCCACGAGGTATCGGCCCCTGTGCGAAAGTTCACGCAGTAGCATGGGGTCTCCGTGCGAGCCCTCGATACTCTCGTGCCCCGTGACTTTCGCCAGGGGTTACGGGGGCCCCTGCGCAGGTTCTACCTGTGCGTGGTGCTCAACGCCATCGGTAGCGGCCTGACTCTCTCCTTCTTCGTCGTCTACCTGCACAACGTGCGCCACTTCTCGACCGGCTTCGCCACGCTGCTACTCTCAGCGTCGGCCGTCGCCGGACTCGTCGCGAGCCCCTTGTGGGGCACGCTGACCGACCGCTGGGGACCCGTGCGCATCATCCTGCTGTCCTACGCGACCAGCGCGATCGCACTGGTGGGCTGGGCCTTCGCCCACACGCGCCCCCAGGCCGTCGCCGCGGCACTGGGCCTCGCCTTCTTCAGTGCGGCCGGATGGGGTCCCGCGAGCACGATGCTGAGTCGGATGGTCGACGAATCCCAGCGTCAGCGAGCATTCGGCTTCAACTTCATGCTGCTCAACCTCGGCATCGGCCTCGGCGGGCTCATCTCGGCGAGCATCGTCAACCTGCGCCACCCGTTCACCTTCACTCTGCTGTACCTGCTCAACGCGGCGGTGACCGCGGTCGCCGGCACGCTCTTCCTCACGCTGCGCGCCTACGGACACGCGTCCACGCGCCGCGCCCACGAGGCCGCCGCCCTCGCCCACGCTCACGCCGACCCCGGCGCGCCCCAGGGGTGGCGTGCGGTGCTCGCCGACCGGCGCCTCGTCCAGTTCATCCTGGCGTCGCTGGTACTCATGGTGGGGGGCTACGGCTCGCAAGAGGCGGGCTTCAGCCTGTTCGTCGTGAACAACCTGCACTTGTCCGTGCACGTGATCGGCATCATCTTCTTCTGCAACACGTCGACGATCGTGATCGCCCAACTGTGGGTCCTGAACCGCATCGAGCATCGAAGCCGCACTCGCGTTCTCGCCGTCGTCGGTGTTCTCTGGTTCGTCTTCTGGATCGTGCTGGACGCCGCCCTGGCCCTGCCCGCGGTGCTCGCCGTCGTCTCCCTGTGCGTCGCGATGGTGGTCTTCGCGGTCGGCGAGACAATGTTGTCGCCGGTCGGTCCGGCACTCGTGAACGAGATCAGCCCCGAGCACCTGCGCGGGCGCTACAACGCCGCCTCCGGACTGACCTTCGGCGTCTCGGGGGCCTTCGCGCCGCTGCTCACCGCCCTCTACTTCGATACCCACCACGGCAACTGGTGGCCCCTCAGCACCGGCATCACGGCTCTCGTGGGCTCGGCCCTGATGCTCAACCTCCGCCGACGACTCAGCCCCCGCGAGGACGGGCGCCGTGACGACGCAGTCGCCGCGTAACTCACGTCGAGCGCCACTCGCGGTCTCTGAGCCCCGCACGGTCGACCCCGGCGTGAGCCGCGTCGGGGCGAGCGGTGGCACTTCTCGCCTCGCGCGAGTGGTCCCCTGGTGGGTGGCCGTGGCCGTCGGCACGCTGGGCGCCGTCGGAGCCGTCACGGTCAGCTGGCGAATCGGCTCGGGCCCCCGGCCCGTCGTCGACGGCTTCTGGCCACACCTCGCGCTCGGCTACCGCGACGCGCACGTCCTCTTCTACTTCGCCACGGCCCTGTTGGCTCTCGGCTGGCTCGGCGTTGGCGTGCACGCCCTCGCCGGGCGGTTCAGTTCCGCCCGGGCGTGGACCACACTCGCGCTCTGGGGGACTCCCCTCGCGCTGGGTACTCCCATCTTCAGCCGCGACCCCTACAGCTACGTGGCGCTCGGCCAGCTCGCGCGGCGCGGCCTCAACCCGTTCACCGTAGCCCCGGCCGCACTGGGCCCCGGCGAGCTCCTCTCGTCGATCGCCCTGGTGTGGCGCCACACCACCTCGCCCTACGGCCCCCTCTTCGTGGAACTCACGCACGCCGGCGCCGCGCTCTCCGGGTCATCACTGCTCTCCCAGGTACTCGGCGTTCGCGCGATCGCGCTCGTTGGTGTGGTAGCGCTCATGGTGGTGCTGCCACATCTGGCTCGCGGATCGGGCGTGGACCCGGGAGTGGCGCGCTGGCTGGGGGTGGTGAGCCCCCTGGCGCTCTACAGCGCCGTCTCCACCGCCCATAACGACACCCTCATGCTCGCGGTGATGATGGGCGCACTCCTCGCGGCCCAACGGGGCTGGTGGCGCGGTGCCGTTGCGCTGTTCGCGCTCGGCGCGACGATCAAGCTGCCGGCCCTCGCGGGTACCGCCGTGGTCCTCGTGGCCGTGGCGCGTGAACAACACGGCGCGACGCGCTGGCGCACGGTCCTGGAGACCACCACGATCACGGCGGCCGTGCTGGCTGGCGTGACGTGGCTGGCCGGGTGGGGCTGGAGGTGGCTGAGTCCGGCGGCGTTGCGCATTCCCACCGAGTTGCGGGTACTGACCACACCGAGCGTCGACGTCGCGCACCTCCTCGTCGTCGCACTGCACGCCCTGGGCATCGCCGCGCCGAGCCACGCGGTCGTGACCGTGGTCCTCGCCGTGATCGAGCTCGCCGCCGGCCTCCTCGCGCTGGTCGTGGTCGCGCGGGCGAACCGCGCCAACCAGGCCCGTGCCCTCGGCGTAGGTCTGCTCGTCGTGGCGCTCGGCAGCCCCACTCTGTGGCCGTGGTACCTGCTGTGGGGGATCACCGCACTCGCCGTGACCTCGGCGCAGCGATCGCGCGCCCTCGCCGGCGTCGCGGCCCTCGCGATGTGGCTGGTGGGGCCGGGGGGATCGCCGATGATCGGGGGCAACGGCTTCTACATCGCGGGGCCGCTCGCTCTCGGCGCCCTCCTCTGGTACGTGGCGTCGGGGCGGTGGCGTGACTGGTGGGAACGACCGTGACGACCGGTTCCACCGTGGCGGGCCGGTCGATGCGCCCCCGCACGCGCGACCTGCCCTTCGCGCGCGCCGTGGGGGCCTACCTCGCCGTTCGTCTCGTCATCCTCGGCGTCGTCGCCCTCGCCGATCTCGCCACGCACCACGGCCTAGTGGGCGACCTGTCCACCTGGGACGGTGCCTGGTTCCTGCGCGCCGTGAACCACGGGTGGCCGCGCCACCTGCCGATCGTCGACGGACACGTGGCCGCCAATCCCATCGCCTTCTTCCCGCTCCTCGTAGTGGTGATCCGCGCGCTGGACACCGTGACCGGTCTCTCAGCCGGCGTCGTGGGCCTCGCGGTGAGCGGGCTGAGCGGACTCGGCGCCGTGCTCGGCGTCGGCTACCTGACGCGCGCCTTCAGTGACGCACCGCGCGCCGAGCGGGCCGCCCTGCTGTTCGCGCTGAGCCCCGGCTCGTTCGTCTTCAGCCTGATCTACGCCGAGGGCCTGCTCCTGAGCGCGGTCACGTGGGGCCTGTGGGCGCTACTGCGTCGACGGTGGTGGCTCGCCGGTGTCCTCGGCGCGCTGGCCAGCGCCGCGTCGCCGCTGGGTCTCGCCTTCGCCGCCAGCACCGCCGTGGCCGCCCTGACCGAGTGGCGACGCGCGCGTAACCCGCGCGCCCTCGTGGCGCCCGTGCTCGCACCCGTGGGATTCGTGGCCTGGATGGTGTACCTACGCGTGCACACGGGCACCTGGAACGCGTGGCGCCTCACCGAGGCGGGAGGGTGGCGGTCCCGCTTCTCACCCCTCTATCCCTGGCGCATCATCTGGCGCTTCGTGTCCAACCCCCTGTCGCCCACCATGACGGGCCAGATCCTGGTCGCCGGAACGCTGGTCACCGTGGTGGCGCTGGTGATCGCCTTTCGTGAGCATCAGCCCGCGGTGGTGCTGACCTACGCCAGTGCCGCGGTCTTCCTCGCCGCCTTCGCGGCCCCGGTGGGGCTGCGCCCGCGCATGGTCATGGTGGCGTTCCCCCTCACCATCGCCCTGGCCACCCGCTGGAGCGGGTGGCGCTTTCGCGCCCTGGTCGGCGTCTCCACCGTTCTCCTCGCGCTGATGGCGATCGAGACGCTCACCTCGTGGGCGGTCTTCCCGTGAGCGGACCCGATCAGGTGACCACCCCGACCTCGCGGTCACCTGATCTCACCGCGCGCGCGGCTTGGACCCTCGTCTGGCTGGCCGTGACCAGCAGCGGCATCGCGGCGTGGAGCGAGTGGACGGCGTGGCCCGGCTACGGAGCCGTGGCGCCGGCCCTGGTGATCGGTGGCGTGCTCGGCAGCGCCCTCACGTGGGCGGTGCGCGACCCCGCGAGCTCGACGTGGCGACGCGGCGGGTTCGTCGCGGTCCTGGTTAGCGTCCTCATCGACCGGGGTCTGGGGATCGCCACACGGACCTACTACGCGACCGACGCCGCCGCCTTCAATGACGTGGCCGCGCGCGCTCTCCTGCACGGCCGAGACCCCTACACCACGTCGATGGCCCCGGCCGCGCGGCTGCTCGACCACGCGATGGGCTACTGGACCTACACGCTCAACGGCTCCCACGTCCACGCCGTGTCCTACCCAGCCGGCTCGTTCCTCCTGCAAGCCCCCCTCGTGGCCCTGGGCCTGCGCCACCTGCCCACTGACTGGATCGACCTCGTGGCGTGGCTCGCCACCGGTGTGCTCCTGGCGTGGATCCTGCCGCGACACCTCACGTGGCTCGCCGCGCTGCTCGTCCTGTCCAGCGCGTACGTGGGCCCCTTCGCCAACGGCGGTACCGACGCCCTCTTCGTCCCCTTCCTGGTACTAGCGCTGTGGCGCTGGGACCGCGCGCTCGACCCGAGCGCCGGTGTGATGCGCTGGGTGTCGCCGGTGGCCCTAGGGGTCGCCTGCTCGATCAAGCAGACCCCCTGGTTCGTGGTGCCCTTCGTCCTGGTCGCCCTCCTCGTCGAGGCCCGCGCGGCCCACCGCGCGTGCGGGGCGCCTCTCGCGCGCTACGCCGGGCTGACGCTGGGGACGTTCCTGCTCATCAACCTCCCCTTCATCGTCTGGAACCCCGGCGCGTGGCTGCACGGCGTGCTCCTGCCACTGCGCGACCCGCTCGTACCCGACGGGCAGGGACTGGTCACGCTCGCCCTGCACGGGCTGACCGGAGGTGTGGCCCTGCACGACCTGTGGCTCAGCGGAGCCCTCGTCCTCGTCGCCGGACTCGTCGCCCTCGTCGCCTGGTACCCCGCGCTCAAGCGCATCTGGCCCTTCCTGGTGCCCCTCGCGCTCTTCGTCCCCGGGCGCAGTCTCACCAGCTACCTACTGGACTTCCTTCCGGCGGCGCTCGCGGCCGCCCTCAGCGTGCGTGACGCACCCCCGCAGTGGCGCGCACCACTGCCCCGCGCGCGCGTGATCGTGCTCGCCGGCGTGCTGGTCGGCGCGGGTGTCGCCGCCGGCGAGGCTCTCACCAGCGCTCCCCTCGCGCTCTCGGTGGTGGGCGTCACCACCCGCGACGCCCACCAGCGCCTCACCGGCGTGACCGTCGTGGTGACGAACCTCTCGTCCCAGACGGTCCACCCCCACTTCATGGTCAACCTCGGGGGGCCGCACCCTGACGGCTTCTGGCGCGTGCGAGTGCTCCACGGCACCCTACCCTTGCGCGCGGGTCGCCACGCCCTCCTCGCGCTCTCGCCGGCCGCGTGGACCTGGGCCCCGCCACACGGCCAGTACTGGATCGTCGATGCCTACAGCACGTCCCCGGCGGCGCTCAGCACCTCAGGGCTCCAGCACTGGACCTTCGTCACTCCCTGACGGCGTACCCGACGGCTCGTCGCCCTGCGCCGCCGGCAGATCGGTGGCGCTGTACTGGGACCACGAACCGGGGAAGAGCCGTCCACGGCCCAGCCCCACCCACTCGGCCACCAGGAGGTTGTGGCACGCGGTCACCCCCGAGCCGCAGTAGGACACCATGCGTGCGGCGTCGTGCACACCCACCTCGGCGAAGCGCCGGCGAATCTCCTCGGGGGAGGTCAGACGCCCGTCGGCGCGCAGGTGGTCGCGACACGGCAGGCTGCGCGCGCCCGGCACGTGGCCGGCGCGCGGGTCGATCGGCTCACTCTCGCCGCGGTAGCGCGCCGCGTCGCGCGCGTCCACGACCACGCCACCAGCGTCGAGGGCGTCGTCAATGTCCGCCAGGGCGTCCGCGGGCCACTCGCGGACCCCAAAGGCCGCCGCCTCACGCTCGACCTCGCCCGACTCCAGGGTCCCACCCCAGGCGGCCAGTCCCCCGTCAAGGATCGCCGCGGCGTGGCCCGTGGCGCGCAGCATCCACACCAGGCGCGCCGCGATCACCCCGCCGGCGTCGTCGTAGGCGACCACCTGGTCGTGGTCACCGATGCCGCGCGAGCTCATTCCCCGCGCGAAAACCGCGGGCTCAGGTAGGGGGTGGCGGCCCCACGCGGCGCTCGCGGGTCCGGCCAGCCACCGCTCCAGGTCCACGAAGACGGCGCCCGGCAGGTGGGCGTGGCGGTAGGCGTCGAGACCGGAACGGCCGTCGAGGTACCAGCGCACGTCGGCGCGGATCACCTCGGGGTGCGCCGCCACCCAGGCGGCGTCCACGATCGGGGCGAGCGGTGTCGCCTCGCTCACGACCCCAGGCCGAGAGCGGCGTTCACGGCGTCGCGTGCGTCGCCCGACGCGTCACCGTGGACCCGGATGCCCATGGTGGCCATCATGCGCGCCATGCCGTCTCCCATGTGGTGCACCACCAGCTCCTCGATCTCGTGTTCGCGCAAGAACCGCGCCACCCGGGCGTGGTGACGGGCGTCACTCCCCTCGTCGTGCTGGCGACTCCACCACACGTCCACCTCGTCCCACGACGTCACCACGCCGTCCGCGACGTCGACCACGGCGAGACGATCGGCGCGCCCCCATCGCGGATCGACCGAACCATCACTCGCTACTGGCACGCAGACTTTCATCTCCGCATCGTAGCGAGCCGCCCACCCGTCGTCTACGACCGCCCGACGGTCACCGGGGCCTCGGCGAAGTGATCGACGCGGGCCGCGTAGCGGCCCTGACCACCGGTGCTCTGGCGCAACTCCAGACCGTAGCGAGTCAGGCTGGCCTCGGGCACCAGCGCACTGACCACCGTCTCCCCCTCCCCCGAGGCGCTGGTGCCGACCACGCGCCCGCGCCGGCCGGCCAGGTCGGTGAGGACATCACCGAGCGACCAGTCGGGCACGCGTACCTCGGTCGCCATCACGCGCTCGAGCACCACCGTGCCGGACTTCTCCAGCGCGGCGCGCAGGGCCAGGGACCCCGCGGTCTCGAAGGCGGCCTCTGACGAGTCCACGCTGTGGCTCTTGCCGTCGCGCAGCGTCACGCGCAGGCCCACCACCGGGTGTCCCGCTGGTCCACCGTGCTCCATGGCGCGCTCGATCCCGTGGCGCACCGCGCCGATGTACTGGCGAGGCACCGCACCACCCACCACGGCGTCGATGAACTCCCACGGTGCCGTCGGTTCAATAGGCTCGACGAGCACGTCGACCACGGCGAACTGCCCGTGCCCGCCGGTCTGCTTCTTCACCCGCCCCTCGGCCTGCGCCGCGGCCCGGATCGTCTCGAAGTGCGCCACCGGCGGCGGGGCCCACGACGCCGCCACGTTGAAGCGGCGACGCAGGCGCTCCTGGGTCACCTGAAGGTGCAGCTCACCCATCGCGTCCACCACCAGGGAGCGCGCGACACGGTCGTGACGCAGGCCCAGTGACGGATCCTCCTCGGCCAATCGGTGCAGGGCACTCGCGAGCTTGTCGTCGTCCTCGCCCACCACGGCCATCGACAGCGCCGGGGTCGGTGGCGGCGGCGTCACCGGAGCGAGGTCCCGACGCCCGCGCGCCAGCACGTCACCGATCTGCACGTCGTTCAACTTGGTGAGGGCGACGACGTCGCCGGCGATCGCGTGGTCGATCGCGACCAGCTTGGTCCCCACGAGCTGGTGCAGACCGTGCAGTCGCTCCTCACGGCCCGTGCGCGCGCAGGTCAGGGCCTCATCACCCGCCAAGCGACCAGTCACGACCTCGGCCACGACGATGCGGCCCACGTAGGGGTCGACGATCACCTTGAACGCCCGCACGACCGGCTCGACGTCGCCGTCACGCGCCACGGCGACGACCTCGCCGCCGCGGACCATCGCGATCGGCCGACTCTCCGCAATCTCGTCGAGCAGCGTAACCAGTCGGCCGACGCCGACCCCGCGCAGCGCCGAGCCGACCGTGACCGGCACGATGCGACCGTCACTCATCAGCCGACTCAGTACCTCCTCCAATTCGTCCCAGGCGAGATCCTCATTTTCCAGGTAGCGCTCGGTCATCGCGTCGTCGCCCACG
>JAJZYE010000013.1 GCA_021806055.1 Actinomycetes bacterium
GCTGTAGTGCACTCGAACCCGTACGGTGTCGGCGTCGGGCGCGGCGAGATCCACCTCACGTACGCCCCGCTCGAGCGTGCCGTGGTTGTCGTCAATCAGAAAAGCTCGCACGGTGTCGACACTACGCCGAGGGCGCGAGGGACGTGTCCAGGGCGCGCTGGCCGAGTGCGAAGGCGCCGACGACGCCGGAGGAGGATCCCAGTCCCGGTGCCACCAGGTAGTGAGCGACGTCCCCGCGCAGCTCCTCGCGGGGAAGGTAGCCGTTGACCGCGGTGCGCACCTTGTCGCGTACACGATCGAGCAGACCGTCGGCGGCCGCGACGCCGCCGCCGAGCACGATGATCTGCGGCGAGGCGATCAGGGCGATGTTGACGACGGCCAGGGCGAGGTAGGAGCTCTCGAGCTCCCACGCGGGATGATCCGCACCCAGCTCGGGCCCCGCGCGGCGCCAGCGCCGGGTGATCGCCTCGCCGCTCGCGAGCCCCTCGAGGCAGTCACCGTGGCTGGGGCAGGTGCCCGCGAAGTCGTCGCCCGCCTGGCGCGGCACGAACATGTGGCCGAGCTCGGGGTGCAGGAGGCCGTGGACGGGCACGCCCCCGACGACGAGCCCGCCTCCGATGCCCGTGCCGACCGTGACGTAGACGCTCACCTCACGACCGCGGGCGGCCCCCCACCGCCACTCCGCCACGCCGGCGGCGTCAGTGTCGGTGTCGTAGCCGAGGGGTAGGTCGCCGAAACGCGCGGCGATGGCCTGACGCCACCGGAACCCGCGCCACTGCTCCTTCGGGGTGGTGGACGCAATGGCGTCCGCGTCGAAGTCGATGGGCCCAAAAGACGCGACACCGATCGCGCGCAGTGGCGTGAGCGCGTGACGCGACGCGAACCAGTCGAGTACGCGCGTCATCGTCTCGTCGGGTGTGGTCGTGGCCACGACGTGCGTGGGGCCCTCGCGCACCTCGCGCCAGGTGCGGCCGACGGCGCAGACCATCTTCGTGCCGCCCGCCTCGATGGCGCCGATGAGCGGGGCCTCGCTCACGCGTCCGCACTCGCCCGTGCGCCCGATCGGCGTGTGATCTCCTCCAGCGCGGGGGCCAGCTCGCCCGAGCCGCGCACGATGAGATCGACGGGTACGACCAGGGTGCTGACTGGGTCGGTGCTGCCGTCGATGCGTGCCAGGAGCAGTTCGGCCGCGCGTGTGCCCATCGCCTTGGGGTCCTGGGCGACGACGGTGACGGCGGGGTGGAGCAGGTCCGCGGTGTCGAAGTCGTCGAAGCCGACCAGGGCGACGCAGCCGTCGAGCCCGAGGGCCTTGAGGGTGCGGATCGTCTCGATCGTGATGAGGTTCTGAGCGGTGAACAGAGCGGTCGGCGGATCAGTCGCGAACAGCTCGCGCACGGCGTGGTCGACTGCCTCACGGGTGTGCAGATTCGTCACGATCCAGCGATCGTCACTCGTCAGACCGGCGTCGCCCAGCGCGTCGAGGTAGCCGCGGCGCCGCTCGCGCAGGGTCCCGATGTAGTCGCGGTCACCGAGGAACGCGACGCGCCGATGCCCGTGATGGATCAGGTGTGCGGTCGCCCGGTGGGCGCCACCGCGGTTGTCGCCCACGATGGCGTCGGCGCGCAGTAACTGAGGTCGACGGTCCACGAAGACCACCTTGAGACCCCGACGCTGGTCGGCGGCGAGGTAGCTCTGATCGTCGCCGGCCGGAACGATGATCAGTCCGTCGACCTGGCGCTCGATGAGCGCGAGGGCGTTGTCGCGCTCTCGCTGGGGGTCCTCGTCGACGCTGGACGAGATGACGACGATACGCCGCCGCGACGCCACGTCCTCGATGGCGCGCTGGAGTGACGAGGAGAAGGCGTTGGCGACGTCGAAGAGTACGACGCCCAAGGTGTGTGTCGCCCCGTCGTTGCGTCGCAGATTGCGCGCGATCAAGTTCGGTCGGTAGTCGAGGGTCTCGGCCGCCTCGCGCACGCGCCGGGCCAGCTCGGGGTCCACGTTGCCCTCGCCGTTGACGACGCGTGACGCGGTCTTGGTGCTGACGGCGGCGAGTTGGGCGACGTCGTGCAGCGTGGGTCGCCGCCGGGGCGCGGCACCGTCGGTCACGCTCATCGGCGCACGGGCGCGCGCCGGGGCGTCGCGGCGTCGCGCGACGCGACCCGCGCGGTCCCCCCAGGGTACGCGAGACAACGATTGACCGATCTCATCGCGGCCCATCCTACGGCCGCCGACGAGGGAAGGCAAATGTCACCAGGTATTTTAACGTGCTGTTGACACAGAGTGATTGGCACGTCTATGGTGGCGACAACGTTGTACCAGGCAGGGCGAAGAGTTCGTCCGGCCGACTGATGCAGGGGGTATGTCATGTTGCACCTACGCCGTTCCAAGACGAGGCAGCTACTGCGGGGGCTGGCCGCGGCGAGCACGCTCGCGTCGACGTCACTCGTGGCGGTGGGCGCCCTGTCGTCGAACGCGAGCGCGTCGACGCCGATCACGGTTGCCTTCTGCGTGGGCGACACGGGCGACCCGTTCTTCCAGACGATGTACTTGGGCGCGGAGGCCGAGGCCGCCAAGCTGCACGTCAATCTGAACTTCCAGGGGAACCCGGCGCTGTACTCGCCGGCGACCCAGCTCCCGTACCTGGACCAGATCCTGGCGGAGAAGCCGAGCGCCCTCGTCGTCGCGCCGACCGACACCAAGGCTCTCCAGTCGGTCGTGGCCGAGTTCGTGGCTCGCAAGATTCCCGTTCTCAACGTGGACTCGGGTGACGCGAATCAGAGGAACATCACGTCGTGGATCACCGGCAACAACCTCCAGGGTGGGGCGCAGGCGGCCATCGGCTTGGCCAAGGCCATGGGGTACAAGAAGTCCGGGTACTACAACGTGATCGTGGGCGTGAGCTCGTTGACGACCTCGACGGACGCGGCGCGCCTGAAGGGCTTCAAGGCGGAGATCGCCAAGAAGTTCCCCAAGATGCACATCCTGGACGTGTTCCAGTCCGAGTCGGTGTCGGCGACCTCGACGTCCGACTTCAACGACGTCCTCGCCTCGCACCCGGGCAAGCCAGGGACGAAGGGCGGCGTCGCGGGCATCTTCGCCATTGACGGCACGAACGCTACCGGCGCGGCCGCGGCCCTGGCCGGGCACAACCTGGTCGGGAAGGTGAAGCTGATCGGGTACGACGCGTACGCGACCGACGTCCAGCAGCTCTACAACGCCAAGACGAACCCCCACGGCGCCTTCACCGCGCTGATCGCTCAGCAGCCGTACCTCGAAGGCCAGCTGGCGGTCGAGTACGCGGTGAAAGCGGTGCACCACCAGACCAAGGGCATTCCCAAGCTGGACACCCTGCCCAACATCCTGCTGACGGGGACCACCCCGAAGGCGACGTTGTCCAAGTACACCTACCAGGCCTCGTAGAGTCGGCGATATCCCCTACTCCCCAGCCGAGGCCGGTCCTCGGCTGGGGAGTTGCCGTTGGTGATCTTCACGCAGACCTCAGCACGGAGGAACGGACGTGTCAACAGTGAACTCGGCGCCCGAGAGACAGGGCGAGCGGCGCGCGGCGCGCGGCCGTGGTCGGCTCCTGGCGATCCTGGCGAATCAGCAGATGGTGCTGGTCGTCGTACTGATCGTCCTCGTGGCGTTCTTCTGGAGCCGTAATCACCTCTTCATCTCGAGCAGCGAGATCGGGAACCTGCTGACGGACTTCAGCGGTCTCGCCTTGTTGTCGGTGGGGGAGATGTACGTGATCGTCTCGGGCGGCATCGACCTCTCGGTGGGGTCGACCGTCGCCGTGTCCGGGATCTTGGGCGCGTTCGTCATGCAGGACATGCTGAACGCGCACGATCCCCAGGTGCTCGTGCTGCTGGTCGGAACCGCGATCTGCGCACTGGTGGGAGCCACCGTCGGCGCGATCAACGCGTTGATGATCACCAAGGCGCACCTGGCACCCTTCGTCGCGACACTGGTCATGCTGAGCGCGGGTGCGGGTCTCGCCCTCGTGTTCACGGGGGGCGCGCCGGTGGGCCTGGACTCGACCGCGATCATCTTCAGCGCGAGCGGCGTGGGCCCGTTCTCCTACCCGGCGATCATCATCATCGTGTTGGTGACCATCCTCGGCCTGTACCTGCACGCTTCACGATACGGGCGTTACACCTTCGCCATCGGGTCCAACTCCTTCGCCGCGCGTGCCGCCGGCATCAACGTGCAGCGCCACGTGGCCTCGATCTACGTCCTGTCGGGAGCTCTGGCCGGGCTCACGGGCATGTTCTTCTACCTTCGACTGGGCTCCGGGGCACCGACGTCGGGTCAGGACGCCGAGCTGACGGCCATCGCCGCCGTGGTCATCGGCGGGTCCAGCCTCTTCGGCGGCAGTGGTCGGATGAGCGGGACGGTCCTGGGAGCCTTCGTGCTCACGGTGGTGACCGATGGGCTGATCTTCATCAACATCCAGCCGACGTGGAACCAAGTCGTCGTCGGCGCCTTCATCTTCTTCGCCGCGGCCCTGCAGGCGCTGCGCCTGAGCAGTGGGAGCCTGGCGCGACTCCTGCGCCCGACGTCACACGCGGAGGAGGCCACAGATGGCCGATGAGCGAGTGCCCGCACTCGAGGTGCGCGGGATCAACAAGTACTACGGCGGTGTCCACGCGCTGAGCGACGTGAGCTTCCGCGCCTACGCCGGCGAGATCGTAGGGCTCGTCGGTGACAACGGTGCGGGGAAGTCCACGCTGATCAAGGTGATCTCGGGGGCCCACGCGCCCGACGCGGGGGAGATCTACGTCGACGGCGTACGTCACCACTGGCGCTCACCCCAGGACGCGATCGAGGCGGGGATCGAGACGCTGTACCAGGACTCGGGGTTGGCGCCGGATCTGACGATCGGCTCGAACGTCTTCCTCGGCCGGGAGAAGATGCGTCGAGGCCTGCTCGGGCGCCTGGGGTTCGTCGATCAACGGGCGATGGAGCGCGAGGCACTGGAGGACCTGAAGAAGGTCGGCATCTCGGTGCCGCTGTCGCGGCGGACGGTCGCGGAGCTCTCGGGTGGCCAGCGCCAGGCCGTGGCCATCGGACGGGCGATCTCGTGGGCCCGTAAGGTGATCCTGCTCGACGAGCCGACGAACAACATCGGTGCACGTCAGGCCATTGAGGTGCTCGACGTGATGCGCTCGGCCCGGGACCAGGGTCTGGCCGTGATCTTCATCTCGCACACCTTGCCCCACGTCCTCGAGGTGACCGACCGTATCGTCGTGATGCGCCTGGGGCGAGTGGTGCGCGACGCGCCCACCTCCGGATTCACCGCGGAGAACCTGCTCGCGACGATTACGGGCCTCGACGAGCTGCGCCCGCCCACGTCGTCGCCCGCCTGATCGGTGAACGGTCCGATGCAGCCGCGTCAGTAGGATTGCGGACGTGGTGCACCGGCTCTCGCTCATTGGTGCGCGGACGCAATCGTGGTGGCTCTCGCGCGGTGCTCTCGGCCGCGACGGCTACCTGTACGCGTCGGCCGCCGTCTTCGCCATCGCGATGGGCTGGACCTCGAATCAGCCCGCGCAGTGGCACTGGGGCTACCTGGCGGTCGGCCCCTACGCCGG
Organism: Actinomycetes bacterium; assembly: GCA_021806055.1. Classification (GTDB taxonomy): domain Bacteria; phylum Actinomycetota; class Acidimicrobiia; order Acidimicrobiales; family RAAP-2; genus RAAP-2. The sequence goes on from JAJZYE010000013.1 coordinate 5,598, forward strand.
CGCGGCCGTCGTGGCGTTGGTAGCGGCGCGGCGGGTCCTTCGTCGCGAGGTGGCCCTGCGTCTGATCCTGCTGGTGCTGGTAGTGCTCGGCGCCGTCGCGATACCGCTCGGCCTCGAGGCTCGCTGGCGACACCTCGATCACGGCGCGGGCTTCGCCCAGCCGGAGGTCTCGGTGATCGAGCGCTCGGCGACTCTCGTGAGCCGGGGTCAGGACCCCTACCGAACCTACGTCCACGATGGTCACGTCGTGAACGCCGTGAAGGGCGTGCCGACCTACGAGTCGTTCTTCCCGTACTTCCCGCTGATGAGCGTGTTCGGGCTACCTTCGGCCGCCACTCACAACGGGTCGGACCTGACCGACGCGCGGATCATCATGTCGCTGATGACCCTGCTGGCGAGCGGACTGGCGCTCGCGCTGCTACGGGCCCCGCGCGAGCGCAAGATCCTGGTCGCGATGGTGCTGCTCGCGCTACCCACGGGAGCATTGTTTCTCTCGACGGGCGGCGACGACATGCCCATCCTCGCCCTGCTCCTGCTCGGCGTGGCCTTCCTCCAGCGACGATCGAACTACCTGGCTGGCGTGAGCTTCGCGGTGGCGGCCGCGATGAAGCTCACGGCGTGGCCGCTGGTGGCGGGCTCGCTGCTGGTGGCCCGCTCGCGCGAAGGTCGACGCGCGTGGCTGCCGGTCGCGTTGGTGGTCACGACCGTAGTGGTGGCGACGACGTTGCCCTACGCGTGGCGTGCGCCGCACGCCTTCATCGCCAACGTGTTCGCCTTCCCGCTGGGCCTCGCCGGCGTGCGCTCGCCCGCGGCCAGCCCGCTGCCGGGCCACGTGGTGACGACGATATTCCCCATCCTGGGACACCTGCTCGCCCCGGCGACGTTGGTGATCGGCGGGTACTTCGCGACGCGCTACGTGCGCGCTCATTGGCCGGTGGACCTCTCTCAGCTCCTGATGGTCGTGAGCGCTCTGTCCATGGCGATCATCCTCATGGCGTCGGCGACGCGCGTGGGGTACGTCATCTACCCACTCAACTTCGCCCTGTGGGGATGGGTCTGTCGGGTGCCCCAGGAGCCGTCCCGCTCGGTGGGTCTAGAACGTCGAGGAGTTCTGGTAGATCCGGTAGGACCATAGGGTCGTCGATCCGTGACGAGCGGTAATCGTTACGCCGACGACCCAGTAGAACGTATCCGAGCCCGCCTTCTGGAAGAGGAGTTGCGGCAGACCGTTGGTCGTGCCGCGCGAGAAGAGCCCCCACCCGAGGGCCTCGAGGTGGCTCGAGTAAAAGCCCAGGATCTGGCTGGTCGGCGCGGTGGTGGCCAGCGATCGCGAGCAGTCGTAGTCACCCGCGCCCCCATTGGTGTTCTGCACCGGGCCGGTGGCCCGGGTGGGCGAGGGGAGGATCAGCGCGGGGGCGATGTTGCCGGGCGGGGTGCCCGGCTGCTGGCACCCGATGAGCGAGGCACTGGCTCGTTGGGTCGCGAGCCCCCCGACGACGATGGGCACCGCCGTGGTCGGGGTGCGCACCCGGGGATTGGCGATCACGTCGATGACCAGGAATACGCCGAGCATCACGACGGCCACGATCACGATGATCATGGCGGGCACGATGCTGGTGGTGGTCGTGAGCGGCGGTTTGTCCGTCTGGCTCACGCGTTCCAGCCCAGGTGATCGATGGGGCCACGGCCGTGGCCCAGGCGCCAGGTCCGCGCACTGGTCAGTGCGGCGAGCACGAAGGACTTGGCGTCGCGCGTCGCGTCCTCGGCGCTGCGCCCGAGGCCCAATCCCACCGCGATCGCCGCCGACAGGGAGCAGCCGGTTCCGTGGTCGTTGTCGGTCTCGACGCGCGGGGCGTCGAAGACGGTCACGCCGTGGGCGTTGACCAGCACGTCGGGGGCGTGCGCGGGGTCGCGGCGTCGTTGGGCGAAGTGGCCACCCTTTACCAGGACGTGGCGCGGTCCGAGGGCCAGGATGGCGCGCGCCAGGCTCACCATGTCGTCCTCGTCGTTGACGTCGCCGAGCTCGGCGTCGGCCAGAGCGGCGGCCTCGGCCAGGTTGGGCGTGACGACCTCGGCGTAGGCCAGCAGCGCCTCGCGGTAGGCCCGTACACCCCCCGGACTCACGAGCAGGTGCCCCGTCGAGGAGACCAGGACGGGGTCCACGACCAGGTGTGCGAGCTCGCCCGCGCGCGCCAGCTCGGCCACCGTCTCAATGGTCGCGGGCTCGGCCAGCATGCCGGTCTTGACGGCCACGACGTCGAAGTCGTCGAGTACCGAGCGCACTTGGGCCACGACGAGGGCCGGGTCGACCACGTGAATGGCCTGGACGCCGACGGTGTTCTGCGCCGTGACGGCGGTGACGGCGCAGGTTCCGTGCACCTCGAAGGCGCTGAAGGTGCGCAGGTCGGCCTGGATCCCGGCGCCGCCGCCGGAGTCGGATCCGGCGATGGTCAAGGCGGTGTACGGCTGCACCGCTCCACCCTACCGACCGCGCTGCCCCGGGCCGGTCGCCCGCCAGCGGGCCCCCGGCTCGTCGTGGGCCGCGGGTCCCGTGGCGCTCCGCGGGCGTCGCCCACGCCGGCGAACGTGTGGTGGAGGTTTCGAACTACATCCGTGTCGTGCGGGGGTAGGCTGGAGGCACCTCAGTCGGGAGGGTGGAGATGAGCGATGGGGACGCGGTGAGGGGATTCAGCGGGAGGCTGGTGTGTCGTTTGACGGGTGTGACCTACCGCCAGTTGGACTATTGGGCGCGTACGGAGCTGGTCACACCGTCGATCACGCCAGCCACGGGCAGTGGCTCGAAGCGTGCCTACTCCTACGGTGACGTCCTCGAGGTCAAGGTGATCAAGTCGCTGCTGGATTCGGGACTGTCGTTGGCACGCGCCCGTCAGGCGGTCGTGTGCCTGCGCGACGCCCTGGGCAGCGACCTGGCGTCGTCCAGCCTGGTTCTCACCGACGCCGGTTCGGTGTTGGCCCGTAGCGACGGCGAGCTGGTCGACCTGCTGCGCGGGGGCCAGGGCGTGTTCAACATCGTGCCACTCGGGGGCGTGGTGGCGGCGCTGAGCTCCACGCTGCGCGAGGTGGAGCCGTCCGTGGTGCCGCGGGGCCGACGCAGCGCGTGAGCGTCGACGCCGCACGACGCCGGCACCCGAGTCGGGTCGGCGGGAACGCGGTGCGCTTCGCTCACCCCAGTGAGCGCGTCTTCGCCGGACTGCTCTCGCTCTACGGCCTGGACTGGGTCTACGAGCCGGTGGAGTTCCCCCTGGCGTGGGACGAGCACGGGACGCCCGTGCGCTCCTTTCGCCCAGACTTCTACCTGCCGTCCCAGGGCGCGTTCATCGAGCTCACGGTGCTGGACCAGCGGCTGGTGACTAAGAAGAACGCCAAGGTTCGACGCTTTCGTGCGCTCTACCCCGAGGTGCCCCTGACCGTCGTCTACCGCCGCGACTTTCTCGAACTGGCGGCGCGCCACTGCGTGACGATGCCCCCCGCGCACGCGGCGTAGGGTGGTCGTCGTGGACGAACGACGCTCGTATCTCTACGACACGCACGTGGCGTGGGGAGCCACGATGGTGCCCTTCGGCGGGTGGGTGATGCCACTGCACTACGAGGCGGGGACCGTCACCGAGCACCTCGCCTGTCGACACGACGCGGTGGTGTTCGACGTCAGCCATCTGGGGACGGTGCGCCTCGACGGGCCCGACGCCTTCGCGACGCTCCAGGGCACGTTCACCAACGACCTGCGCAAGATCAGCCCGGGTCGGGCCCAGTACACGCACCTGCTCGACGACGACGGATTCGTGGTCGACGACATCATCGTCTGGTGGGTCGGCGAGGACGAGTTCGACGTGATGCCCAACGCGTCGAACACCAGCGGTGTTCGCGAGGCGGTGGGAGGTCGCGACGTGACGGCCGAGCGCAGCGTTCTCGCCGTCCAGGGACCGCACGCCCGCGAGGTGGCCGGGCGCGTGGACCCGCGCTTCGCCGCGGTGGGGCGCTTTCGGGTCGTGCGCGTCGAGTACGGCGGCGTCGAGGTGCGCGTGGCCGGAACCGGGTACACCGGCGAGGCCGGCCTGGAGATCGCCGCACCCAACGAGATCGCCGTGGCGCTCATCAGCGCGTTACGCGACGCCGGCGCGACGCCGGCGGGCCTGGGCGCGCGCGACACTCTGCGCCTCGAAGCGGCGCTGCCGCTCTACGGGCACGAGCTGACGCGCGAGTCGACCACGTTGGAGGCTCGGCTCGGGTGGGTCCTGGGGTGGGACAAGACGACGTTCCGGGGACGGGCCGCGGTGCAGGTCGAGCGCGAGCGTGGTCCCCGACGACTCCTCGCCGGCGTCCTGGGTGATGGCCGCGCGCCCCTGCGAGAGGGGGGCGAGGTGTGGCGCGGTGACGAGCGGCTCGGGACCCTGACGTCGGGCAACTTCTCGCCGGTGCTCGCGCGCGGTATTGGACTGGGTCTGTTCGATCCGCAGCTGGCGGAGGGTGACGCGGTGACCGTGCGTATGCGAGGTCGCGAGGTGGCGGCCCACGTGTGTGCCCTTCCCTTCGTGGCCAAGGAGCGTTGAGGTGGCCGACTACATAGCGCACACCGACGTCGAGGTCGCGGCGATGCTGGACTTCCTCGGTCTCGCGTCACTCGACGATCTCTTCGCGCACATCCCGGCGGCGCTGCGCCTGAGCGGCGGCCTGGCCCTGGGTGAGGGGCGTAGTGAACCCGACGTCACGGCGCAGTTCGCACACTACGGCGCGTCAAATCGCGCGACGACAACGGCGCTGACCTGTTTCGCGGGCGCGGGAGCCTACGACCACGAGGTGCCGGCCGTGGTGCGCGCGCTGGCGTCGCGATCGGAGTTCGTGACCGCCTACACCCCGTACCAGCCCGAGGTCGCCCAGGGGGTGCTCCAGGCGCTGTTCGAGTATCAGACGATGGTGTCGCGCCTCAGCGGGCTGCCCATCGCCAACGCCTCGCTCTACGACGGGGCGGCCGCCCTGGTCGAATCGTTGAACCTGGCCGCCGCCGCGACACGGCGCTCGCGGGTCGTGATCTCGGCGGGCGTGCACCCGCACTGGCGCGACGTGGCGCGCACGTTCGCCCAGGGCACCGGCCACGAGATCATCGAGGCCCCCCTGGACAACGGCGTCACCGCCTGGTCGCGGGTCGACGTGAGAGACGCCGCCGCAGTGGTCGTGGCCTACCCCAATGTGCTGGGGGTGGTGGAGGACGTGGGTGTGGCTCGCGACCTCGCCCGGGCGAACGGGGCTCTCCTGGTGGTGGCGGGTGACCCCGTCAGTGCTGGCGTGTTGCGCAGCGCCGGATCGTGGGGCGCTGACGTCTTCGTGGGCGAGGGTCAGGCCCTGGGCACGGCGCTCTCCTTCGGGGGTCCCTACCTCGGGTTGTTCGCCTGCACCACGGATCAGGTACGCCGGCTACCGGGACGCATCGTGGGCGAGTCGGTGGACGCCGAGGGTCGGCGCGCGTTCGTCACCACCCTGCGCGCGCGCGAGCAGGACATCCGTCGCGAGCGGGCCACGTCGAACGTGTGCACCAACCAGACGTTGATGGCGGTGACCGCCGCCGTGCAGATGGGGTGGCTGGGCCGCGCCGGACTGCGCGACGTGGCCACGCGTGGTGTGCGTGGCGCGCACTACCTCCACGATGCGCTGGTGCGCCTCGATGGGGTCTGCGCCGTGAACGATGCACCGTTCGTGCGCG
>JAJZYE010000014.1 GCA_021806055.1 Actinomycetes bacterium
CGCACCCCCGTCACCCGCGCTCGCCGCGGCCCGCGCCGCGGCGCGGGCGCGGGCCGCGGCGATGCTCGACGAGCTCAGTGAGCGGCTCGCGTTGTCGCCGCGAGGGCCGCGAAGCCCGGCTTGATCACCTGATTGATGAGGGCCAGGCGCTGGTCGAAGGGGTAGAAGGTGCTCTTGGCCGCGTTGAGCGTGAGCCACTCCATGTCGGCCAGCGTCCACGCGAACGCCTCGGCGCACCCCGCGAACTCGTCGGACAGCGCGGTACCGCTCATCAACCGGTTGTCGGTGTTGACGCACACCCGGAATCGCAGGCGGCGCAACAGCTCGATCGGGTGCTCGGCGATCGAGCGGGCGGCGCCGGTGTGCACGTTGGAGGTGGGGCAGACCTCGAGGGGGATACGCCGGTCGCGGACGTAGTTGGCCAGTCGGCCCAGGACCACGTCGTCGCCGTGGTGGATGATGTCGTCGACGATGCGCACGCCGTGGCCGAGGCGCTCCGCGTCGCAGAACTGGACGGCCTCCCAGATCGAGGGGAGGCCGAAGGCCTCGCCGGCGTGAATGGTGAGGTGGAAGTTCTCGCGCTGGATCAGGTGGAAGGCGCGCAGGTGGTGGGTCGGGGGAAAGCCGTCCTCGGGTCCCGCGATGTCGAAGCCGCACACCCCCTCGTCGCGGAAGGCCACGGCCAGGGCGGCGATCTCCTCGGACAGGTGGGCCTGGCGCATGGCCGAGAGGAGCGTGCGCACGATGATCGTGCGTCCCTCGCGTTGCGCGAGGGCGGTGCCGTGGGCGAAGCCCGCGAGCACCGCGGTCACGACCTCGGCGTGGGTGAGCCGCGCGCGCGTGTGCAGCTCGGGGGCGAAGCGGACCTCGGCGTAGACGACGCCGTCGCGCGCCAGGTCGAGGGCGCACTCGCTGGCCACGCGCTCGAGCTGGTCGCGCGTCTGCATCACCGCGGTGGTGTGCGCGAAGCCGTCGAGGTAGCGCACCAGGTCACCGCCCGGCTCGTCGGCGACGAACCACGCGGCCAGCTCGGCGGGGTCACTCGTGGGCAGCGAGGAGTAGCCGCTCTCGCGGGCCAGTTCCACGACCGTCGCGGGACGCAGTCCGCCGTCGAGGTGGTCGTGCAGGAGGACCTTGGGCGCGCGCTCGATCAGCTCGCGCGTCAGCGGGATGGTCATGGGCCCAGGCTACCGAACGGTCAGCTCGTCGAACCCGACTCGTGCGCGACGCGCTCGAGCAGGAGAGGGTGGGGACCGCCCGGCTCGTCGGCGAGCTCGGCGGCGCCCGCGAGCGCGGCTCGTCCGCGTGCGAGGTGGTCGTCGTCGTCGGCGCGCAACTCGAAGAGCGGCTCGCCCGCCGTCACGGGCTGGCCCTCACGCACCAGGCAGATGACACCGGCCCCGGCGCTCACCGGATCCTCCTTGCGCGCGCGCCCCGCACCCAGGCGCCAGGCGGCCACGCCGATCGAGCGGGCGTCGAGTGAGCGAACGTAGCCGTCGCGGGCGGCGAGTACGTGGTCGCGGTGCGACGCGCTCGCCAGGGGAGCGTCGGGATCGCCGCCCTGGGCGGCGATCATGCGTCGGAAGGTCGCGAGCGCCCGGCCGTCGTCGAGGTGCGCCGCCGGATCGACGTCCAGCCCGACGAGGGCGAGCATGTCGCGCGCGAGGCTCAACGTGACCTCACGCACGTCGTCGGGCCCGCCGCCTTCCAGCACGTCGAGGGACTCGCGCACCTCGAGTGCGTTGCCGACGCAGCGCCCGAGTGGGGCGTCCATGGCGGTGAGCTGGGCGAGCGTGCGCACGCCGTGGCTCTCGCCGAGCTCGACCATGGTGCGCGCCAGCTCGCGAGCCCGCTGACGATCGCCCATGAACGCTCCCCGGCCGACCTTGACGTCGAGGACCAGCGCCGAGGTCCCCTCGGCGATCTTCTTGGACATGATGGACGACGCGATGAGTGGGATCGACTCGACGGTGCCGGTCACGTCGCGCAGGGCGTAGAGCGCGCGATCGACGGGGGCCAACCGCTCTCCCGCCGCGCACACCACCGCGCCGACCTCCTCGAGCTGGTGGTGGATCTCGTCGGGCGTGAGCGCGGCGCGCCACCCCGGGATCGACTCCAGCTTGTCGAGCGTGCCACCGGTGTGACCGAGGCCCCGACCCGAGAGCTGGGGAACCGCGGCCCCGCACGACGCGACGAGAGGCGCCAGGATCAGCGAGATCTTGTCCCCCACGCCGCCGGTCGAGTGCTTGTCGACGGTTGGGCGCGAGAGCCCGCTCAAATCCAGACGCTCGCCGGACTCGATCATCGCGTCGGTCCAGGTCCGCAGCTCCCGGTCGTCGAGGCCCCGCCAGACGATCGCCATCGCCAGCGCCGCCATCTGCTCGTCGGCGACCTCCCCGCGGCCGTAGGCGCGCAGCACCCAGGTGATGGCCTCATCGCTCAGCGCGTTGCCGTCACGCTTGGTGACGATCACGTCGACCGCGGTCAGCGACGTCGTCACGGAGTGGCGCGCGGGCCGAGGTCGCCCGGGCCGAAGGCGTCGGGGAGCAGGTCACCTAGGCGTCGGGGTGGCGCACTCGCGCCGTGATCGATCAGGAGCTCGGGTCCGCCGTGTTCGTAGAGGAGCTGGCGACAGCGCCCGCACGGCGCCAGCGGCTCGCCGTCACCGGCGACCACCGCGACGGCGATCACGCGCGTGGCTCCCACGCGGCGCAGATCGCTCACGAGCGAGCACTCGGCGCATAGGGTCACGCCGTAGCTGGCGTTCTCCACGTTGGACCCCTCGACGACGACGCCGTCGTCGCTCAGCCCGGCCGCTCCCACGCGCACGTGCGAGTAGGGCGCGTAGGAGCGCGTCGCCGCACGTTGGGCCCGCTCGCGCAGCATCTCCCACTGCTCGGCGCTCGGCGTGACCACCCGCCCACAGTACACTCGCCACTCGTGAGTCCTTCCTCCGTCCCCGCCGTGCACGTCAGTGAGGAGGTGCGCGCCGCCCTGGACGAGCGCCGCGCCGTCGTCGCCCTGGAGAGCACGATCATCGTGCAGGGGCTGCCCGCGCCGATGAACCTCGAAGTGGCCGACGCGTGCGAGGCGGCGGTGCGCGCGGCCGGCGCGGTGCCGGCGACGGCCGGGGTGCTGGCCGGCCGCGCCATCCTGGGCCTGGCGCGCCGTGACGTCGAGGCGCTCGCCGACCCCGCGCGACACGCGGCCAAACTCTCGGCGCGCGACCTCGGGCTGGCGACCGCGCAGGGGGTGTGGGGCGCGACCACGGTCGCGGGGACGATCGCGCTGGCGCACCGAGTGGGCGTGTCGGTGATGGCGACCGGTGGGCTGGGCGGCGTGCACCAGGGGGCGTCGCAGAGCTTCGACGAGTCGGCCGACCTGATGGCGTTGTCGCGCACGCCAGTACTGGTGGTGGCCTCGGGGGTCAAGTCGATTCTGGACATCCCCGCCACGTTGGAGCGCCTCGACTCCCTGGGAGTGCCGGTCGTGGGGTACCGGACCCGTCACTTCCCCGGCTTCTACCTCGAGGACAGCGGCGTCGCGCTCGACTGGTCGGTGGACGACCCGGCGAGTGCCGCGGCGGCCTTCGCCCACCATCGCGCGGTCTCGCCCACGGGATTCCTGCTCGCCAACCCGGTCGCGCCGGCGTCGGCGCTGGCGCGCGACCTGCACGACCGCGCGCTGGCGGCCGCGCACGAGGCGGTGCGCGCCGGGGGCGCGACGGGCAAGGCGGTCACCCCGATCATGCTGGCCGCCTTCGCGCGCGTGACCGCCGGGGAGAGCGTGCGGACGAATCGCGATCTGGTGATCGCCAACGCGGCGCTCGCGGGGCGCGTCGCCGTGGCGCTGGCGTCGACGTTCGCGTGAGCCGCGTCGTGGTGGTGGGCGACGTCATGCTCGACGTCGTGGTGCGCCCGATCGGCGACGTGGCCCCGACCAGTGACACCCCCGCCGAGGTGCGCGTCAGCCGGGGCGGTGCCGCGGCCACCCTCGCCTCAGCCCTGGCGGCCGCGGGGCACGACGTGCGCTTCGTCGGCGCCGCGGGGAACGACGAGGTGGCGACGATCGTCATCGGCGCGCTGCGCCGAGCCGGTGTGGAGCCCCAGCTGTGGCGCGCCCCGACGCGCACCGGCGTCGTGGTGGCGCTCGTCGCGCCGGACGGCCAGCGAGCGATGCTGACCGACCGCGGGGCCAACGCCCAGCTCGATGAGGCCTTCGTGCGCGCGCGGGTGGACGACTGCGATCACGTGCACGTGTCGGGGTACAGCGTGCTGGACGACGCGACCCGCGTGTTCGCGTCGTCCGTGCTGCGCGACGCCCGCGCGGCGGGGCGCAGCACCTCCGTGGACGTGTGCTCGGTGGCGCCGCTGGCGCGCGTCGGTGTCGGCGTCTTTCGCGACGCCGTGGCCGGGGCGGACTTCGTGTTCGCCAACGCCGAGGAGGCAGTCGCCCTGGCGGGCACCGACGACGAGGACGCCGCACTGGACGTCCTCGCGGCGACGTTCGGTGAGGTACTGGTCACTCGCGGGGCCCAGGGCGCGCGCGCGGCGCGCGGCGATGAACGCTGGAGTGCCTCGGGCCGACCCGCTCGGGTGGTCGACACCACGGGGGCGGGCGACGCCGCGACCGGGGCCTACCTCGCGGCTCGCCTCGACGGGCTCGACGTCGCCGACTCTCTTGAGCGGGCGATGGACGCCGGCGCTCGCGCCGTGGGATCACTCGGCGCCAGCTACTAGCCGCGACCATGCGCGAGAGGTCGCTGATGGCGTCGTACCGTACTTCGCTCATTGACTTATTGGCCGGCGAGTGACGGTGCTCGACGTTGCCTTTGCCGTCAAGGTGACCTGTGACACCAGCTTCTGAGTTCGTTCGCTGATGCCCTCGAGGTGATCGATCGTGGCGCGAAGAGGGCGAACGGCCCGGTTGGTTGGAACGGAATCCGGTCATGACTGCGACAGTCCGTGGTCAGCCCGCAAGGTCAATCGACAGTCGGTCCGACGGAAGTTGGCGCGCTGCGTCGTCGCCTGGTCCTGGTCGGCAGCGAGATCGCCACCGGGGCGTTGGTTAGATGATCCGGCCCATGGCATGCGAGTCCACGACTTCGGCAGCGATTTCTATCGACCACGCGGACATTCGTGGGAGTCGTGAAGCACCCCTTATGAGCGCGTATGCGGCAGTTGTCGTTCGCGAACCGCACTCTGCGTGCGGTCGCGATTGCTGCGGATGACTCCGTGCGGGCTTGGCCGGCAAGAGCCAGCGGACCGCAGAATCGAGAGAGGCTATGGCTCTCCTTGGGTTGATAAGGCACCACGGGCACGATCCGACATCGGCTGGCGAGGGTTATCAGAGCAGCGAACGGTAGCGGTAGATCCCGTCGTCGAGGATCTGAGCGACCCGCTCTTGGGCGACCAGCAACCGCAGGTGGGCGACAGTCTCCGTGGCCGTCAGAATCTGGTTGAACGGGTCGAGTTCGGCGAGCGTCCGTTCTCGACGGGTCTAGCGCAGCCTGCTTGCCACCTCGAACACGCTGGTGGCCCCGGCCACGAGCGCGGCGAGGGTTTGATCGAGCCGCCTGCCGTGGTGGTCGACGAACTGGTCGATCCGGGCGTGCACGCTCGGCGCCATGGGACCGTGGGCGGGGAGCAGTACGGCGTCGGGGAGACGTCGGACCCGAGTCAGTCACTCTAGAAAGTCGCCGAGCGGGTTGTCCGTTGCCACGGGCTCGAAGCCGATGGAGGGGGTGATGGTCGGCAGCACGTGGTCCCCGGTGAACAACAACCGACTGGCGGGATCACTGAACACCACATGACCACGGGTGTGGCCGGGAGTCTCGATCACCCCACCAAGGGGTCCGCTCGACTCGAGCCCGATGTCGCCTTCGTCGAGCCAGCTGTCGGGCTCCTACTCGGAGTGCTGCACCTCGTGGCCGCTGGCGACCTCGGTACCGGCCAGATCGGCGAGGGGGGTCATCCCATAGCTCCGAAGCGCGTGCAGCCGGTCTTCGAAAAGGCTCCGGCTGGTACCGGTGATCGCCTCGAGCGACGGGCGCTCGCCGGCACCGAGACTGACGGTAATGCCCTCTGAGGCGCAGGGAAACCGCCATCGTGTAGTGATCACGATGGGCGTGGGTGACGAGGAATTGGTCGATGTCGGTGACGCTGCAGCCCAGCGATGCCAACGCGGCGTCGAGGATCGCCCGGGCGTCGGGCACGACCCCCCCGAATCGATGCATACCAGACGGCTCGCGTCGACGATGACATACATGTTGACCGCCCGCAGCCCATCGGAGGGAAGCGACAACGGCACCCGGAAGACATCGGGGCTTACCTCGTAGACACCCGGAGCCGTCCAATCATCCCCGACCACCAGCGACCGACCACCAAGTACGTATCGACATGGTGTCTGCGACTACCCGTCACATGATGTTCGCCCGACGTCAGGTGTCGCTCGAAGCGATCAAGCGCGGTCGTGGTCGTCGGCTCCAAGTTGGCGGAGCTCGTTGCGTCCTTGGATGGCGCTCACGATGATGTCGACACAAGTCGCCAGGGGGACAGCGGTGGCGTCGATCCACAGGTGGTAACGGCGATGGTCAGCGACATCGACGTGATAGAGGCGGTGGACGTAGCGATAGCGAGCGGTGTCGGTTTGATGTTGGGCCCGCCGGACACTGCGCTCATCCAAGCCTCCCAGGTCCATCACCTGTGCGATGCGCCGTTCGACCGGGCCATCGAGACGGACGTGTAGCGCTCTGGGATGTTCTGCCAGCACGATTGCCGCCCCGCGGCCGAGGATCACCGCGCCACGTTCCGCCTCGTGCCGCAGCACCAGACTGATGTGCTCCTTGTACGATGCCTCGTCGAAGCGCCCTTCGACGTCGGGTAGGGGTATTCCCGTCCAGGCCGCCCCCGCTGGGGCGAAGAATGAGATCCAGTGGCTGAACCCTCGACCCAAGTCGTCCTCGACGGCGAGCAACTCGTCAGGCGGTTCGGCGAGGACCGCCGCGACCGAAGCGGGGATGGCTCGGTCCCAGAACGTGACGCCGAGACGCTCGGCGACCCGGGGGCCCACCAAGCCCCCGCCCGCTCCATAGGTGGCGGAGATGGTCACCACCGGCTTTTCTGCTCCCACGGTGTCACCTACCGATCCTTTGATGTGTCTATATAAACGTGAGTATACTCTTCCTCCATGAGCAGCGAGGAGTCCGACGTCGTCGCGCGCCGCGACGACGTCGCTTTCGCCTTGTACTCGCTCGCCGCGTCGGTCGTCCGGCGCATGCCGCGTGACCTCAGCCTGACCGCTGCGGCGACCCTGCACGTGCTGGAACGTCACGGCCCCCTGCGCGTTACCCGCCTCGCCGCTCTCGAGGGTGTCACCCAGCCGTCGATGACGTCGCTGGTGACCAAGCTCGTGCGCGCGGGCCTGGTCGAGCGTCGTCCGGACCCCAGCGATGGCCGCGGCGTGCTGGTCGCCCTCACCGATAGCGGAGAGGACTACGTACACGAGCGCCGCCACGTCGGAGCCGCCCGGCTCATCGGACTCCTCGACGATCTCCCGGTCACGCAGGTGAGGGCACTGTGGGACGCGCTGCCGGCGCTGCTCGCCGTGGCCGCTCTCGATGACCGCGACACCGGCGCAGCCAGTCGGCTCAGTCCCACGGCGGAGGACGGTCTACAGTGAGCGACGAACACGCCAGAGTCGCCAGCCCGTTCCACCAGCCCAAGGCGGTGTGGGCGGTGGCGTTCGCCTGCGTTGTGTCGTTCATGGGGATCGGGTTGGTCGACCCGATCCTGCCAGCGCTGGCCAAGGACCTGAGGGCGAGCCCTAGTAGCGTCGAGCTGCTGTTCACCAGCTATCTTGTGATCACCGCGGTGGCGATGCTCTTTACTGGCTGGGTGTCGAGCCGCATCGGCGCGAAACAGACGCTCGTCGTGGGGCTGGTGCTTATCGTGGTTTTCAGCGCCCTCGCCGGCACTTCCAACAGCATCGGCGGCATCGTCGAGATGCGGGCTGGCTGGGGGATCGGCAACGCCTTGTTTATCGCCACTTCCCTGGCGGTGATCGTCGCCTCGGCCAGTGGCGGGTTCGCCGGTGCCATCGTGCTGTACGAAACCGCCCTCGGGGTCGGCATCGGACTCGGACCGCTCGTCGGGGGTGAGCTGGGAGGCATCTCCTGGCGGGGGCCATTCTTCGGGGTGACCGTGCTCATGTCGATCTCGTTGATCGCAACCCTGGTGCTGGTCGAACGCACCCCACGGCCGGCCAAGCGGATGTCGATTCGAGAGCCGATCACCGCCTTGCGCCACCGTGGTCTCGCCATCATGAGCGTGACCGCCCTCTGCTACAACTGGGGTTTCTTCACCCTCCTTGCGTTTACTCCGTTCCCCATGCATCTGGGGATCCACCAACTCGGCTATACCTTCACCGGCTGGGGGCTCTTGGTCGGGATCTTCGCCGTCTTCGTCGCCCCCCGCCTCCAACGGCGCTTCGGCACACCACGTACCCTGTACGTGAACCTGGCCTTGCTCGCGGCCGACTTGGTCGTGATCGGGGCTTTCACCACATCCCGGACGACCCTGATCGTGGCGGTGATTGTCTCAGGTGCCTTCGTCGGGCTCAACAACACCCTCACGACCCAAGCCGTCATGCTGGTGGCACCGGTCGAGCGGCCGGTCGCGTCGGCCTCCTACGGCTTCGTCCGCTTCATCGGCGGCGGACTGGCCCCCTACGTGGCGGCCAAGCTCGCCGCCCACTTCAACGTTCACGTCCCCTTCTACCTCGGCGCGGTCGCGGTCGTCTTGGGCATCGTCGTGCTCACCAGGGGCCACTCCCTGATCACTGCCGCTGAACGTGCCGAAGGCGAGGAGCAACTCGTCACCGTAGAGCCGGTGGCCGTCGTAGGCGGTACCGCGCCGGCGGTCAGCCCATCTCGCGTCGTGTACGCACCATCTTCCGGTGGCCGTCGCTCGCCGATCGTGGTCGCCGTTGATGACCGACCCGGATCCGGCCAACTCTGCGCATCCGCTGCCGACCTGGCAGAGGCGCTCGATTGTCCCGTCGAGATCCTTCACGTGGTCGAAACGGACCTCGCGATGGACCAAGCCATAGAAACCGAAGACACCACGCGGACCGCTGCTGCGCTCAAAGCGCTCGTCGACCTGGTCGTAGCCCGAGGGGTCTCCGCGACCGGCCATCTGCTCGAGGTCGTCGGCGACCACGGCGACGTCGGGCGTCGCGTTGCCCTCTTCGCCGACCAGCAGCACGCCCGCATGATCATCGCCGGTGCACCGACCCACGGCCCACTTGCCGGTCTCCTTGACGCCAGCGCGACTGCTCAGCTCGCGCGCCACACTCACTGCGACCTTCACATCGTCCACTTCGTTCCGCCGGCCTGATTCGATTCAGCGGGCATCGGGATGGGCCGGGGCCACCTCGGTCTTGGGGCCGCGCGGTGGAGCGTTGCCCGGCTCCGCCTTGGGGCCGTTAGGTGCAGATAGTTGATGCGGGTCGGCGGCACTGGTCTCGCGCTCGGTGCGCAGGACCCGCTGGCGTCTGACGATGATGAGCGTGGCGGTGGCTCCGGCGCCAGGGAGCGCCACCACCGAGAGGCGGCGCTGGCTGAGTCGCTAGCCAAGCAGACGATCGAGGGAGAACCTGCCGGGGCCGGTCAGGGATAGGGCGAGCGCTGCGATGCCGAGCGACAGCGGGAATTCGAGGCCCCGATCCTGGTTGAAGAAGCCGTTCGGGGCGTGGTTGCCCGCGGCGACGGTGATGGTTGCCGCGACCGCCGCGCCAGCCGGGCGTGTTGCGAGGCCGGTCGCGAGCAGGGACCCACCTTCTGCCTCGCCTAACCCGGCGGTCAGCGCGTTGGGGTAGCCGGGCCGGAAACCTACCCGCTCGAACGCGGCGCCGGTCGCCTCCAGACCGTGGCCGCCGAACCAACCGAACAACTCTTGGGTGCCGTGGGTGAACTGCCCGACGCCGACCTCGCCACGCAGGACTAGCGGGCCGACATCCCTGGATCGAGTGACGGGCTCGTGGCGGCCCGAACCCACGCGTCGGCGGGCTCGTCGATCTTCGCTTCGTGCCGGGTGGCCGCTCACGCCACCTGTGCCGAGTGGCATGGTGCGAGCGCCGCGGCCATGGCAGGGGTTCGCGCTCAAGCGACGCGGACGGGCCTGGGCTGGTACTTCGGTCGGGTGTCGTTGAAGAGGGTGTGCGGTGCGTCGGGATAGACGCACCGCTCGTGGTCGACGCCCGGCGCGTGCAGTGTCTCGCTATCGGGGGTAGCCCGGCCACGGTCGCGGAGTCGTCCTGGCCGCAGAGGCCACGTAGCGGACAGTGCGTACCCGTTCGCTTGCTCGGCCGCGGGGGGTCGTGGACGACCGCGGCAGGCAGTTCCGGCTCGCTGTGGGCCAGTTGGGCGGAGAAGCCCCCGCCTATATGCAGAAGTCAACCGACCGCCCGCCCGCTGTAGGCAAGGTGTGTGCGCAGGTAAGAGACCGCAGCCGGCAAGTCGGGCCGATGGCGTCCGACCTCGGCTGGGCTGTTGAAGAGCGTCTCGAACGTTTCGCTGACATGGCCACCGCGTTCAGCGGGTCGCCGGCCGAGAGCTTCGGTGAGCCGCATACTTGTCGAGTCGGTGCGCACTCGTTTTGGTCTCCGCCACCTCACCATGGTGGGCGACCGCGGGATGATCACCAGTGCGCGCATCCGTGCTCTTCAAGAGGAGACCACCCTCGGGTGGCTGACCTGCCTGC
>JAJZYE010000015.1 GCA_021806055.1 Actinomycetes bacterium
TCGTGGCGCGCTCGCTCGCGCGCGACCAGTTCGTCTTCGTCGCGTGCTCGGGTGCGACGATCGACCAGATCATCGCCCAGCTCAGTACGGCGCGTGCCGCGTTGCACCGCGCGGCTCTCGTCACCCTCACCGCGGGCGGCAACGACCTCTCCTTCACCAACCTGCTCGTCTCGTGTCTGGGGGGCGTGACGTCACTGGCGTCGCCGGTGGTGCACTACGAGTCCTACGCCAGCGGCCCGGCGGCCTGCGCGGCGGCGATCGATCAGGCGGCGCGCGAGTTGGGCGCCCGGGTGTCGGGCCGTGGCGCCGTCGTCGCGCGGCCCGCCGACCTCACCGCGCGTGGCGTCGTGAGCTCACCGATCGAGGCGGGACTGACGCGACTGCTGCACGCCATCACGTCGCTGACTGCGCACTCGTCCACGTCGACGACACGGGTTCTGGTCGTCCAGTACCCGCTGCTGCTCGCCGAGGCGTCGGCACGAGTGTGCCGCGTGGGCGCCACGCCCCTGACGCTCTCCTCGGCGTCCGCGATCTACCCGGTCTTCCTGGGCGCGGCCGCGCGGCAGCTGCGAGCGATCAACCAGCTGCTGCGCCGCGAGACGGCGACCGTCGTGGCGCGGGTGCGCGACTCTCGCGTCGCCCTGGTGACGGCTCCAACCTTCGCGCCCCTGGACTGTCGGCTCGGCACGTCGTCGGACCTGAATGGGCTCAGCGTCGCGTCACTGAGCTCGGGTGGCTCATTCCATCCGACGGCGGCGGGCCAGTCGGTGCTGGCCCGCGCGGTGCTGGCTCGCGCGGTGCGAGTCCCGCGTCGCTGATGACGCTCGGAGGACGTCACGGCGTCGCGATAGGGTCGCGAGCGTGACGACGCGGGTGAGTGGAGGGCGCGGCGGATGAACCCGGTCCTACGCGAGGCGGACCTGGCCCGCGCGGTCGGGGCGGGGGCGCTCTCGCGCGGACGCAGCTACGCGCGCGGCGGTCACGTTCGATGCCTGGACTGGCTCGAGGAGCCGACTCGGCTGGTGGGCGAGGTCCAGGGGACGGCGCGGGCGCCCTACGAGGTGACGGTGCTCTTCACGGCCACGTCGCGCGGGGCGGCGGTCAGCGCTCGCTGCACGTGCCCGGTGGGCGTCAACTGCAAGCACGCCGTCGCCGTGCTCTACGCGGCCGACGTCGTGGTCAGCGGGTCCGCCCGTCTCGTCGCAGGACGAACGGCTCCGCCCGCGACGCGGTCACGCCCGGCCCGCGAGCCGTCCTGGGAGGTCACGCTGCGTCGCGCCCTCGACGGCGCTGCGTCGCGCGTGGTGCCGTCGGTCGGTCTCCTGTTCGAGGTGCCCGACGCCGCGTCCCAGCGCGCGCGCGGCGTCGAGGGGTCGGGGCCGGCCGTGCGGTTGCGCCCGGTGATCCTTGGCCGATCGGGGTCGTGGATCACCACGGGCATCTCGTGGTCGTCGCTCGACTACTACCGCGTCGCGCGCGACGAGACGGCGGCGGCGACCGAGGTGGGTCTCACGCTGCTGCGCGAGTTGTGGGCGCTCAGCCGTCTCTCCACCGGGCGCGCCGGCTACGGGTATCACGACGAGGTCTGGCTGCACGAGATCAACAGCCGACGCCTGTGGAACCTGTTCGAGGACGCTCGCGTGGCGGGAGTGGTGCTGCTCAGCTCGACGCGACCCCCGTTGGCCGTGGACGTGGCGGGAGATCCCGCGACGGTCGTGGTGGACGTGAGCCGACGCGACGGTGACCTGACCCTCACGCCGGGCATTGCGGTAGACGACGCGTCGTCAGGCGCGGCGGTTCGCCTCCTCGGACGCCCGGCTCACGGCGTCGTGTGGAGTGGGGTTGGCGTGCGTGGCGAGGCGACGCTGCACCTGCGCGCCTTCGCGGCGCCGCTGAACGAGACGACGCGCGCCATCCTCGCCGCGGGGCCGCTACGGGTGCCGGCGCAGGATGAGGCGCGCTTCTTCGATGAGCTCTATCCCGCCTTCCCGCGTGAGATCGAGGTGGTGTCGCGCGACGGGTCGGTGGTGGTGCCCGAGCCGGCGCCGGTCACACTGGTGGGGTCGTTCTCCTACCACGAGGGGCAGTTGGCGGTCACCTGGTCGAGGGGTCGCGCGGGTAGTGCCTGGCGCGCAGCACTCCATGACGGACCCGCGGACGCGCAGCTCGACGCGCTGGCCGAGCGCGTGGTACGTGCGGCGTCGTCGTGGACCGGCCTGGTCGAGGACGGGCCCGGCGGGCCGCGCCTGGCCGAGCGGGCGTCGCTGGCTGGCGTGGAGGCGGTGCGCGCGGTGACCGAGGTCGTGACGGCGTTGGGCGAGATCCCCGGCGTCGTGGTGGAGTGGGAGCGCGACGCGCCGACGTTTCGCGAGGCGCGCGACGCGCCAGTGGTGCGTCTGGGCGGGTCGCGCAGCGACGACGGGGACTGGTTCGACCTCGCGGTGCAGGTTACCGTCGAGGGGGAGACGGTGCCCTTCCAGGAGCTGTTCGTGGCGCTGGCGGAGGGCCGATCGCACCTCGTGCTGCCCTCGGGCACCTACTTCTCGCTGGATCGTGACGACCTGCGCCAGCTGGGTCGGTGCATCGTCGAGGCGCGGTCCCTCCACGACGCGCCGACGGGTGACGCGCGCTTGAGTCGGTGGGAGGCCGGCCTGTGGGAGGACTTGTGTGCGGTCACGGTGGTGCAGGAGCAGGCGGCGACGTGGCACGCCGCGGTGCGCGCGCTGGCGTCGGCGCCCGATCGCGCCGCCCTCGAGGCGCCCGAGGGGCTGCGCGCCACGCTGCGCCCCTACCAGACGACCGGCTTCAACTGGCTGGCCTTCCTCTTCGAGAACGGGCTCGGCGGAGTGCTGGCCGACGATATGGGACTGGGCAAGACCGTCCAGGCGCTGGCCCTGATTTGTCACGCGGTCGAGCGTCTGGGCAACACCGAGCCGTTCCTCGTGATCGCGCCGACCAGCGTCGTGGGGAACTGGGCGTCGGAGTGCCATCGCTTCGCCCCGGACCTGACGGTGGTGACGGTGAGCGCCACCCAGAGCCGCCGGGGAACGTCGCTGGCCGAGCTGTCTGCGGGGGCCGACGTCGTGGTCACCTCGTACGCCCTCTTTCGCCTCGAGCACGACCAGTACGCGGAGGTGACGTGGGCGGGGCTCTTCCTCGACGAGGCGCAGTTCGCCAAGAATCGCGCGTCCAAGACCTACCAGGTCGTCAAGGCGCTGGCCACGCCCTTCAAGGTCGCTATGACCGGCACGCCCCTGGAGAACACGTTGATGGAGCTGTGGTCGCTGCTGTCGATCACGGCGCCGGGACTCTTCGCGCGCGCGGATCGCTTCGAGGCGTACTACCGCGCGCCGATCGAGCGAGAGGGGGACGCCGAGCGGCTCGCACAGCTGCGCCGGCGCCTGCGTCCGGTGATGCTGCGGCGCACCAAGGAGCAGGTGGCCGCGGACCTGCCCGCGAAGCTCGAGCAGGTGCTCGAGCTGGAGCTGCACCCGCGCCACCGCGCACTCTACGAGACCTACCTCGCGCGTGAGCGTCAGAAGGTGCTGGGCCTGCTCGAGGACACCGCGAAGCACCGCTTCGAGATCCTTCGCTCGATCACGCTCCTGCGCCAGGCCAGCCTGGACGTCGCGCTGGTGGACCCCACGCGCGCGCGTGTGCCCTCGATCAAGCTGGACGCGCTGATGGAGATGATCGAGGAGGTCGTCGCCGACGGGCACCGGGTCCTCGTCTTCAGCCAGTTCACCCGCTTCCTCGTGAGCGCCCGCGAGCGGGTGGCGGCGGCGGGCATCGCCTACGCGTACCTCGACGGGCGCACCCGGCGTCGTGACCGGGCCATCGCCGCCTTTCGCGAGGGCGGCGCCCCGGTCTTCCTGATCAGTCTGAAGGCCGGCGGGTTCGGGCTGAACCTGACCGAGGCCGACTACTGCGTGGTGCTGGACCCGTGGTGGAACCCCGCCACCGAGGCCCAGGCGGTGGACCGCGCGCACCGCATCGGCCAGACCCGCCCGGTCATGGTGTACCGCTTGGTCGCTCGCGACACGATCGAGGAGCGGGTCATGGCTCTCAAGGCCCGCAAGGCCGACCTCTTCGAGAACGTGATGGGCGGCGGCGAGTTCGACGCGCGCGCCCTGAGCGCCCAGGACATTCGCGAACTGCTCGCCTGACGCGTCGCGGCTCTCAGCCCAACGCCAGCACGCTGCGTACGGTCACGTAGCAGGCCACCAGGATCGAGGCGCCGACGCCGTGGACACCGTGGCGCTCGGCGATGGCGAAGGCGCTGCTGATCGCGATGATGAAGAGGGGGGTGCCCACGGCCTCGGCCACGGACGGAAGGGTCACGGAGGCTCATCGCGAACCCGACAGCTCGCACCCCAGGGGTTGATCGTCTCCCCGTCGAAGACCACGCTCCGCTCCACCGGGGCGGCAGGCCCATACTGCACGTAGCAGGGTCGACGTGCCCGATTCATTGGCGTCGAACAGCCTCACGGTGACGCCCTCGGGGATCGTGACGTCCACGCCCCAGCGACCGCGCTACCGCTGGGCTTGCGGACCCTCGAGATCACGCTGATCCGCGAGCCTGCAGCCACGTGGACATCCGTGTGGGACAGAGCCCGGTGGACTGTCGCGTGCTCACTATCTGGTCATCTTTGCGCGACGGTGTGCCCACAGACTTCGCAAGGAAGGCCGGCTGCGGTGATGAGTGCCTCTGATTATTGATACTAACTTTAGTGTTAGTATCAATGATGTTAGTATCTAGCCGAGTAGTATGAGTCACAAGAGGGGAGTCGTGATGGGTCGCTTTGTTGGACGACACAAGGAGCTCGAGACCCTGGTCAGCGTGCTCGCGCGGGTGGGCAGTCGTATGAGCGTTGGTCCGCCGGGCTTGTGCGTGTTGGTACGCGGACGGCGTCGAGTCGGCAAGAGTCGTCTGCTGGAGGTGTTTATTGAGAGGGCCCAGGTTCCCCATCTCTTCTTCACGGCATCGCAGCAGGGTGGCCGGGAGCTGAGGTTGTTCGCCGAAGAAGCAGTCACGTCGTCACTGTCCAACGCGCAGGCTTTCGCGGGTGTCACACCAGACACCTGGGATGGCGCGCTGACCTTGCTCAACTCCGCCCTTCCTTCTGACCAGGTCTCGGTCGTCGTGATTGACGAGTTTCCGTACTTGACCGCCGGTGATCTGTCCATCGAGGGAACCTTCCAGAAGCACTGGGACCGCTACCTATCGAAGAAGCCTGTTCTGCTCCTGCTCGTGGGATCGAATGTGGCCGCAATGGAGGCACTGAACACGCCAGGCCGTCCGCTCTTCGAGCGTGGGATCGAGATGGTGGTGCCGCCACTCAGTCCGCGAGAGGTTGCCGACATTGTGCGATCGCCAACGGCGGCGGGCGCGTTTGATGCCTACCTCATCACCGGTGGAATGCCGATGCTGTGTGATGAGTGGCCGGCGGGGGCGACGGTTGACGAGTATCTCGAGGCGGTGCTCGACGACTCCTCATCGATGTTCGTGACGGGAGCTCTTCGTAGTCTCGACGCTGAGCTCCCTTCCGAGGCACTGGCTCGCGACATCCTTACCCAGGCTGGATCGGGCGAGATGACGTTCCCGAATATCGCGCGAGCGGCTGGCGGGCTGCAGGCTATGAGCATCAAACGAGGTCTGGAGATCCTCACCGCGCGACGCATCGTAGTGAGGCAGGTTCCTCTGTCCACTAAGCCGAGCAGGGAGGCTCGCTATTGGGTGGCCGACCCGTACATGCAGTTCTGGCTCCGATTTGTGGGCCCGTACCTTCCCGAGATTGACCGGGGGCGTGGTGATCGGACCCTCGAGCGCGCACGACGCTCGTTCTCGCCCTGGAGGGGTCGCGCCATTGAACCGATTGTCCGCGAGGCCCTGCAGCGGCTCCTGCCAATCAACGGGATCGATGCCGGTGTGGTTGGAGGCTATTGGACGCGAACGAACGTGCCCGAGATTGACCTTATCGGTGCCGATCGAGAGCCAGTTGCCCAATCGATAACCTTCGCCGGTTCGATCAAGTGGCTCGACTCCGCTCCCCTTACTCAGGCGGACTTCAACGAGCTCGTGACTGATGCGCAACGTGTTCCGGGGATTGACGTCTCTACGCCACTCATTGCGGTGAGCGGGACAGTTGTGACGGCGAAGGGCGCAGCGCTCACGCTGGGCCCGGACGAACTCCTCGCCGCGTGGACGTAACACGAGCGCCACGAGCGTGGCGTTCACGCTCGGCCCTCACCTGTTGGTCAAGGTGCGTCAGTGCTGGTGACGTCGTCGTTGCGCGACCGAGAGTGTGGCGGTGGCGGGTATCGCGTATGTGTACCTCGGCGCGCACCGCATCGGCCAGACCCGCCCGGTCATGGTGTACCGCTTGGTCGCTCGCGACACGATCGAGGAGCGGGTCATGGCTCTCAAGGCCCGCAGGGCCGACCTCTTCGAGAACGTGATGGGCGGCGGCGAGTTCGACGCGCGCGCCCTGAGCGCCCAGGACATTCGCGAACTGCTCGCCTGACGCGTCGCGGCTCTCAGCCCAACGCCAGCACGCTGCGTACGGTCACGTAGCAGGCCACCAGGATCACCAGGACGATGAATCCCTGGTTGAGGCGGCGTGCGGGGACGCGCCCCGCGATGAGGTTGCCCACCATGGCGGCGGCCATGGCCGCCACCGCGAAGGGCACCAGGATCGAGGCGTCGACGCCGTGGACGCCGTGGCGCTCGACGATGGCGAAGGCGCTGCTGATCGCGATGATGAGCAAGGAGGTGCCCACGGCCTCGGCGAGGCCGAGACCGAGGATGAGCACCAGGCTCGGCACCACGATGAAGCCGCCGCCGACTCCCAGGAAACCCGTGAGAAACCCCACGCCGACGCCGACGACGGCGACGCGCAGGGGCTTGCCGGCGCGCGTGGACGCGATCGCCTCCTCGACGTGCACCAGCTCGTCGAGGGCGCGGTCCTCGAGCACCGTCGGGGGGGTCGGGCCGCCCACCGGCACGGGGGCCAGCACCGGCCGCGGTGCCGACGGGGGCGTCGTGCGCCGGTCGCGGCGGATCATCATCGCGGCGACGACGAACATGAGTCCGGCGAAGAGCAGCAGGAGCAGCTCGGCGTTGATGCGCCGGTTGAGCGCGGTGCCGGCCAGCGAGCCGACGATGCTCACCACACCCACCGTCAGCCCGACGGACCAGCGCACGCGCCCGGCCCGGGCGTGCGCGATCATTCCGAACAGGGAGCTCAGGCCGACGATGAGCAGGGACCCGCCGGTGGCGTGCTTGGCGCTCACCCCGAGTGCGTACACCAGGGCCGGCACGGTGAGGATCGAACCACCACCGCCGAGCGCCCCGAGCGAGAGCCCGATCGCGACGCCGAGCAGTGCCGACAGGAGGGTCTCGGGGCTCACCGGGGCCGCCGCGGGGTCGGGAGTGCCGAGGGAGTCGGGGTCCGGGGAGTCGTCACGTCATCTGCCTTCCTTACTTGCTCAGTATATTCCAATGTAGGTACATTACCATATCAGACACGGTGTCGCGTAGGATGTGGCCAGGAGGAGGACGATGAGCGACGCACCGCACCGTGAGGAACTGGACCGCACCAGCGCGCTGCCCCTGTGGGCGCAGCTGCGCGACCGACTGTCGGCTCGCCTGGACGCGGGGGAGTTCGCCGTGGCGTTCCCCGCCGAGAACGACCTGGCGGCCCAGTACGCGGTGAGTCGCAACACCGTGCGCGAGGCGATGCGCCGGCTGCGCGCGGATGGGGTGGTCGTCGCCGAGCGCGGGCGCCGTCCCCGCCTGGCGACACCGCGCGAGATCGAGCAGCCCCTGGGCGCGATCTACAGCCTCTTCGCGTCGGTGGAGGCCGCGGGGCTCGAGCAGCACAGCCTGGTACGCGCGGTCGATCTGCGCGTCGACCGCGAGGTCGCCC
The DNA here is from genome assembly GCA_021806055.1 of Actinomycetes bacterium. Lineage (GTDB taxonomy): Bacteria > Actinomycetota > Acidimicrobiia > Acidimicrobiales > RAAP-2 > RAAP-2. Next base: position 7,929 of record JAJZYE010000015.1, read on the forward strand.
GTCGCCTCGGCCGTGGCCCCGCGGCGCCGCTGTTCTACCTGGAGCGAGTGCGACTCGCCGGGGACCAGCCCCTCGCCGTCGATCGCGTGTGGATGCCGGGCGACGTGGGCGGTTCCCTGGTGGAGGCGGACTTCACCCACACCGCCCTCTACGTGGAGCTCTACGAACGTACGGGGCTGCGCCTGACCGCCGGGCGCGAGTGGGTCCGGGCGGTCGTCCCGTCACCGGAGGATCGGGTGGCGCTCGGCCTCGGACCCGATCAGGCCGCCCTCGCCATCGATCGGCTGGCGAGCGTGCACGACGACCTCGTCGAGTGGCGCCGCACGCTGATCCGCGGTGACCGCTTCAGCCTGGTGGCCGAGTTCTCGGCCCGTACGGGCTACCAGTTCGACGCCGCCGCGATGTCGGTGCTCGAGCCCGCCGCGCCGCTCCTCGACAGTGCGACGGGCTAGAGCGCGGCTGATGGCCGAGGGCCGGTTGTCCGAGCTGGTCGTCCGAGCTGGTCGTCCGAGCTGGTCGTCCGAGCTGGTCGTCCGAGCTGGTCGTCCGAGCTGGTCGTCCGAGCTGGTCAGTGGAGCGCGGGGTTCGTCGGCGACGGGCTCACGGCGCCCGAGCGCAGGGTGAGGCCCGTCAGCACGGCCCCGACGACGAAGATCACGGCGGTGTCGCGAAAGACGGTGGTGTAGCTGTGCACGCTGGCGAGCGCGAGGACGTGACGTGACGGCACCCGGCCGATGAGGAAGCTGGTCGCCGCGCCGGCGGCCAGCGTGTTGAGCAGGGCGGTGCCCACTGAGCCACCGATCTGCTGGGACGTGTTGACCAGCGCCGAGGCCACGCCGGCGTCGTGGTCGGCGACGCCGAAGGTGGCGACATTGACCGCGGGGGCGAAGATGAGACCAACCCCCAGACCGACGATCACCAGGGGCCCGAGGACGTCGCTCGCGTACGAGCTCGTCAGACCGAGGCGGGTCATCCACACGAGTCCCGCGGCGGCGATCAGCATGCCGACCGGTACGAGGGGGCGCGGGCCGAGTCGCGGCATCAGGACGACGTTGGACAGCTGCGCCGTGATCGAGAGTGCGACGATCATCGGCAGGAAGGCGACGCCGGTCAGCACCGCGCTGTAGCCCAGGGTGGTCTGCAGGTAGTAGGTGAGGAAGAGGAAGACCCCGAACATCCCCGACCCGGCGACGAGCATGGCCGCCAGTGCCCCACCGCGGTTGCGGTCCGACACCACGCGCAGTGGCAGCAGCGGAAACGACACGGCGCGCTGGATGACGATGAAGAGTCCGAGCAGCACCACGGCGGCGGCGAAGCTGGCGAGGGTGTACGTGTCGTGCCACGAGGTGGTCTCGACGTGGGCGAAGCCGTAGACCAGCGCGAAGAGGCCCCCCGTGCCGGTGAGCACGCCCCACCAGTCGAGGGGGTCGTGATCGACTCCCCGGTCGCGGTGCAGGAGCGCCACCGAGCCGGTGACGGCGAGTGCGGCGAAGAAGAGGTTGACCAGCAGGGTCCAGCGCCACGACGCGTAGGTCGTCAGGGCGCCACCGAGGAGTAGGCCGAGCGCGCCGCCGGCGCCGGCGACGGCGCCGTAGATGGCGAAGGCGCGCCCGCGCTCCTGGGGGTCGGTGAAGGTGGTCGTGAGCAGGGCCAGCACCGCCGGCGCGAGCAGTGCCCCAAAGGCCCCCTGCACCGTGCGCGCGACGACCAGCATCGTGAAGTTGAGTGACGCCGCGCCGAGGGCCGAGGCGCCGGCGAAGCCCACCAGCCCGATGATCAGCGCGTTGCGACGACCGAGGTAGTCCGAGATCCGTCCGCCGAGCAGGAGAAGGCTCCCGAAGGCCAGCGAGTACGCGGTGACGATCCACTGGCGATCCGAGTTGGAGAAGTGCAGGGCGTGCTGCGCCGTCGGCAGGGCGATGTTCACGATCGTGCCGTCCAGGATCACCATCAGCTGGGCCACCGCCAGGACGACCAGGATCCACCAGCGTCGCTGGTGGGCCAGCTCGCGCCCGCTGGCGGGAGGCGTAGTGGTGGTGGCGAGGGGAGTGGAGTCAGCATTGACGGCCGGCACGAGTGTCTCCTTGTCGCGTCCGAGGTCTCGGGATGGTGATCGTCACCCTAGCAGAATACGGAGATATATCCTCCACTTATGGTGGCGTAATGGTAGGATCACGCCAGTGAGAGTCGAGAGCAGTGACCGGGTGACCCGTCCGCTGCGCGCCGATGCGGCCCGCAATCGCGAGAAGATCCTGCGCGCCGCGGCCACGGTCTTCGCGCAGCGGGGACTCGACGCGACCCTCGACGACGTGGCCGCGGCGGCGGACGTCGGTGTGGCTACCGTGTACCGGCGCTTCGCGGACAAGGAGGCACTGATCATGGCGCTCTTCGAGCGCGCGATGGACGAGATC
>JAJZYE010000016.1 GCA_021806055.1 Actinomycetes bacterium
CAGGCGCCGCGCGGTGCGCGCGGCATCGAAGGCGGTGTCGCCGCCCCCGTAGACCACCACCCGGCGCCCCAGCAGCGGCGGGTCGTCGTCGGCCACCTGATGCAGGAAAGTCACGGCATCCACGATGCGCGACGAGTCCCCCGCCGGGATCGATACCCGCCGGCCGATCTGCGCCCCCACCGCCAGGAACACGGCGTCGAAGCCGCCCTCGTCACGCGCGCGCTCGACGTCGTCGACCACGTGGTCGAGCTCGACCTCGACGCCCATCGCCACGATGCGCGCGATCTCCGCGTCCAGCACGGGCCTCGGCAACCGGTACGCCGGAATCCCGTAACGCATCATCCCACCGAGCTGGCGCGACGAGTCGACCAGGTGCACGCCGTGACCGAGGCGACGTAGGTGGTACGTGGCGCTCAGGCCCGCCGGACCCGCGCCCACCACGAGGACCCGCTTTGCGGTGTCGACCCCCGGTTCGGGCAGCGACCACCCGCGCTCGATGGCCAGATCACCGAGGAACCTCTCCACCGCGTTGATGCCGACCGCGTCGTCGACGCGCACGCGATTGCACGCCGTCTCGCACGGGTGGAAGCAGACGCGGCCCATGACGGCGGGCAGCGGATTCTCCTGGACGAGGGCCCGCCACGCCGACTCGTAGTCGCCCGACTCCGCGTGGTAGAGCCAACCCTGGATGTTCTCGCCCGCGGGGCACGCGTCGTTGCACGGCGGGAGCCGGTCCACGTAGACGGGCCGCTCCACGCGCCACGAACCGGTGTGGTTGGCGCGGCTCGAGCCCACGTCGAGGGTGATGCCGAAGGGCGTCTCCATCAGTGCACCATCTCCTGGGTGTCCTCGAGGGCGCGAACGTCCTCGGTCTCGTCGTTGACCAGCCCGTAGCGGGCGATGTTCTCGTCGGCGATCGCCTGGAGCCGTGCGACGATGTCGGGTCGCGGGTGGGCGCCGAACAGGTGCGCGTAGCGCCGCTGCAGGCGCAGGTACTCCTCCACCCGCGCGCGACGGCGAATGGGCGACACACTGGTCACCCGACCGTTCTCGGCCTCGAAGACGGGAAACAGGCCACTCTCCTTGGCCAGTCGCGCCACCCTGATGGTGTCGCTCGACGCCGAGCCCCACCCGAGGGGACAGGGAACGAGGATGTGGATGTAGCGAGACCCGCGCAGGGTCATGGCGTGCTCCACCTTGTGCTCGAGGTCGTGCAAGTCGGCCACGGTGGCGGTCGCGACGTACGCGATGTCGTGCGCCATGGCGATGCGCGGAAGATCCTTACCCTGGCCGAAGACGTTGCCGGGCTCGGGACCCACGGCGTCGGTCGTCGCCGTGCGTGCGGCCGGCGGCGTCGCCGCGGAGCGCTGCACGCCCGTGTTCATGTACCCCTCGTTGTCGTAGCAGATGAACAGCACGTCGTCGTTGCGCTCGAACATCCCCGACAGGGTGCCGAAGCCGATGTCGACGGTGCCGCCGTCACCCGCCTGGCCCACCACGCGCACGTCCTCGCGCCCCTTCACCCGCAGGGCCGCCGCCACCCCGGTCGCGACCGCCGGTGCGTTGCCGAAGAGCGAGTGCAGCCACGGCACGCGCCACGACGTCTCGGGGTAGGGGGTGGAGAAGACCTCGAGACAGCCCGTCGCGTTCACGGTGACCACGCGGCCGCCGGCGGCGCGCATCGCCGCGTCCAGTGCGTAACGAGCCCCCAACGCCTCGCCGCACCCCTGACACGCGCGGTGTCCCGAGTCGATCGAGTTGGCGCGATTAGGGTCCGACTGCACCGTGCGCTGATCGTCGGCGAGCAGGCGGTTGCCCACCGCGAAGCTGCCGACCTGGTAGAAGCGAACCGGGCGTTTGATCGTCATGACTGCTCCTGAGCGACTCGCGACCCCTGCGTCGCGCGATCGTAGAGTACGTTCTCCGCCGAGGGGCCAGTACGGCGAGCGGCGGCGATGCGCGAGCGCTCGCGCGAGACCGCCGACTCGTCGAGGTCGAGGAACGTGAGGCGGCCGAGATCACCGGTGCCGGCGCGCTCGAGCAGCGCCTCAATCGCCGCCTGGGTTATGGGCCGCCCACCCAACCCCGCGATGACGTTGTGCAGCACCACGTCGCGTCCGGCGAGGGCCATCACCACGTCCGTGAGTACCACGCCCTCACCACCGAGGCTGAACGCCTTCTCTACCACCACGACCCGCGAGACCCCCGCGAGCGCGTCGCGCACGGCCTCGCGCGGGAAGGGGCGAAAGGTCGTGATCCCTAGGACGCCGATTCGCTCGCCGCGGGCGCGGCGAGTGTCGACCGCGTCCTTGATGGTGCCCAGCACCGAGCCCAGCGCCACCACGATCACCTCGGCGTCGTCGGTGCGGTAGGGGTGGACCAGACCGCCGCTGTCACGGCCGGTCAGCCCAGCGAAGGACGCCGCGATCGACGGGATCAGCGCGAGCGCGTCCAGCTGGCGTAGGTGCGCCAGGTAGCGCACCTCCTCGAAGGCCTCGGGACCGACCATCGCACCGATGGAGACCGGATCGTCCGGGTCCAGCACCTGGCGCGGCTCGTAGGGCGGCAGGAAGGAGTCGACCTGATCCTGGGACATGAGGTCCACCCCCTCCACGGCGTGCGTGAGGATGAAGCCATCCATGCACACCATCACCGGCACCGACAGCTCCTCGGCCAGCCGGAAGGCCTGGACGTGCAGGTCCGCCGCCTCCTGGTTAGTCTCGGCGAAGAGCTGAATCCAGCCCGAGTCGCGTGCGGCCATGGCGTCGCTGTGGTCGTTCCAGATGTTGATCGGCGCACCGATCGCCCGATTGGCCAGCGTCATCACGATCGGCAGCCCCAGACCAGACGCGTTGTAGACGGCCTCGAGCATGAAGAGCAGGCCCTGGCTCGCGGTCGCGGTGTACGCGCGCGCCCCGGCGGCGGACGCCCCGATGGACACCGACATCGCGGCGAACTCGGACTCGACGTTGATGAACTCGCACGGCGCGAGCGTGCCGGCCTTGACCATGGCGCCGACCGCCTCGATGATATGCGTCTGGGGCGAGATGGGGTAGGCGCACACCACCTCCGGTCGGCACAGCGCCACCGTCTCGGCGACGGCGCGCGATCCCTCAATCTGTCGCAGCACTGGTCAGCCTCTCCTGTTCGGCGTGAACGTAGTCGAACGCCGCCCGGGCGGCGTCCGCGTTGCGCTCGCCCACGGCACCGGCGAAGCGCTCACCGATCGCGTTGACCAGCGCGTCCAGCGTGATGGCCCTGGTGAGGGCGGCGAACCCTCCGAGGAGCGCCGCGTTGGGCAACGGGCGGCCCACGTACTCGAGCGCCAGGTCGGTGGCCGGGCAGGTCGCCACGTGTCCCGCGGGCAGTGAGGCGACCAGACCCGTCAGGCCCAGATCCTCCAGCGAGCGCGAGGAGTTCACCAGGGCGTACCCCTCGGGTGCGATGCCGGCGAACACGTCGATCTGGTGCAACAGCGTCACGTCCTGTATCAGGACCGCGTCGGGGGACATCACCGGCTCACGCGTGCGAATTGGATGATCATCGATCCGACAGAAGGACACCACGGGCGCGCCGGTGCGCTCGGAGCCAAAGGAGGGGAACGCCTGCGCGGGCCGACCCTCCTCGAAGGCGGCCACGGCCAGCAGCTCGGCGGCGGTCACCACCCCCTGCCCCCCTCGACCATGTATGCGCACCTGGAACATCGCCCGTCACCCTCTCGCCTCGTGGGCCACCCGCCGGACCGTGCCCGGTTCACGCCCCTCACCCGACCACACTCGCACGGCGCGAACCACCCGGCCCACCGTTGACACCGCACCCAGACTACAAAGCCCGACCACGCGAGCGAAGGGGCACAAAGTCACTGCGCCCCGGATGGGACCAATGCCCCTCGTCCCCTCGATGACTCGGCCCGTAGAGTCGGCGCGTGGACCACCGCCGGCGCTCGCGAGTCGCGTCGGCCCCCCCGCTCCCCGGCCCGTCCGCGGTCGGCGCGCGACGCCGACGCGGCACGCGGGCGAGCGTGGCGACCCTGCTAGCCGTGGTGGGTCCGGGCCTCATGGTGATGCTCGCCGACACCGACGCCGGCAGCGTCGTCACTGCGGCGCAGTCGGGGGCGCGCTTCCGCTTCGCCCTCGTGGTACCGGAACTCGCGTTGATCCCCGTCCTCTACCTCGTCCAGGAGATGACGGTGCGCCTCGGCCTGATCACCGGACTCGGCCACGGCGCCCTGATCCGTCAGACCTTCGGGCGCCCGTGGGCCGTACTCTCAGCCGTGACGCTCTTCGTCGCGTGTCTCGGCGCGCTCGTCACCGAGTTCGCCGGTATCGCGGGCGTCGGACTGCTCGTCGACGTACCGCGGTGGCTCTCGATCGGTGCCGTGAGCGCGGCCCTGCTGGCCCTGATCCTCCTCGGTCGCTACCGACGCGTCGAGCACGTCGGCATCGCCATCGGCGCACTGGAGCTGCTGTTCCTCCCCGCGGCGCTCGCCGCCCACCCCCACCTCGGCGCCGTGGCCCACGACGTGGTGCATCCGTGGCGCGCGAGCGCGGGCTACCCCGCGCTACTCGCGGCCAACGTCGGTGCGGTCATCATGCCCTGGATGATCTTCTACCAGCAGGAGGCCGTCATCGACCGTGGCCGCCAGGGTCGCCCCCTGCGCGCCGTGGTGCGCTCGTCACGCCTGGACACCGCCACGGGCGCCGTCGTGACCCAGGTGATCATGATCGCGGTCGTCGTGGCCGTGGGTGCGACGCTGGGGGTCACGCAACCCGGGCGCAGCCTGGGCAGCGTGGGCGCCATCGCCACCGCCCTCACCCCCTTCCTGGGCCGAGCGGGCGCGGTCAGCCTCTTCGGGCTGGGCCTCGTGGGGGCGGCGATCGTGGCCACGCTGGTGGCGTCGCTCGCCGGCGCCTGGGGGGTGGCCGAGGTCCTGGGGTGGCGCCACAGCCTCAACGACGCCCCCGGGCGGGCGGTCGGGTTCTACGCGCTCGCCGTCGCCGGCGTCGTGGTCGGCGCCGTGCTCGTCCTGGTCGCGCCGGACCTGGTCACCCTCTCGGTCAACATCGAGGTCCTGAACGCGTGCCTCCTGCCCATCGTGCTGGGCTTCCTCCTAGCGCTCGAGGGGCGCCTCCCGGCGCCGTGGCGGATGCGCGGCGCACGCCGGCTCGCGACCTACGCCGTGAGCGGACTGGTGATCGTCGTCGGACTGGCCACGGCCGGCGCCACGCTGGCGCACCTCGCGTAGCGGACGATCAGATCGAGAAGTCCTCGGGACCCAGCGAGCCCCGACCGGCGCGTCGCGCCAGGTGCTCCTCGGTGAGCGTCTCGAGCTTGTCGACGCGCTCCACCAGCGTCTCGAGGTGGCGCTCGAGGTGCTCGGGCTCGGCCTCCTCGCCCGAGGAAGGCCGTGACCGGTGCCGGGTCGTGATGCGCCCCGGGATACCGACCACGACCGAGCCGGGCGGCACGGACTTCAGCACGACCGCGTTGGCCCCGATACGACTATCGTCACCGATGGTGATCGGCCCGAGCACCTTGGCGCCGGAGCCGATAATGACCCGCGAGCCGATCGTCGGGTGGCGCTTACCGTGCTTGAGGCTGGTGCCACCCAGGGTGACTCCCTGGTAGATGGTGACGTCGTCACCCACCTGGGCGGTCTCGCCGATGACCACTCCCATCGCGTGATCAATGAAGACCCCCGAGCCGAGCTGCGCCGCGGGGTGGATCTCGACGCCCGTGAACACGCGGGCCACCGACGACCACCACCGCGCGAGGAGCGCGCAACGGTGCTGCCATAGCCAGTGCGACACCCGGTACGCCCAGATCGCGTGTACCCCCGGATAGGTGAGGGCTACCTCGAGTGCACTGCGCGCCGCGGGATCACGCTGGCGAGCGACCTCGAGGTCGTGGCGGCACTCGCGCAGAATCATCAGTCCGTCAGGCCCGCGAAGAGCGCGGTCGACAGGTAGCGCTCGCCGAAGGAGGGGATGATGACGACGATCTGACGCCCGATGTTCTCGGGTCGCGCGGCGATCTGCGTGGCGGCCCACAGTGCCGCGCCCGAGGAGATCCCGACCAGCAGACCCTCCTCGCGCGCGGCCCGACGAGCGAAGGCGAAGGCGTCGTCGTTCGCGACCGTCACCACCTCGTCGATGACCGCGGTGTCGAGGTTGGCCGGCACGAAGCCCGCACCGATTCCCTGGATCGGGTGAGGACCCTTCGCCCCCCCCGAGAGGACCGGGGACGCGGCGGGCTCCACGGCCACGACGCGGACGGACGGCTTGCGCTCCTTGAGCACCTCACCCACGCCGGTGATGGTCCCGCCCGTGCCGACCCCGGCGACGATGATATCCACCTCGCCGTCGGTGTCGCTCCAGATCTCCTCGGCCGTGGTCTCACGATGGATCTGCGGGTTCGCCGGATTGTCGAACTGCTGAGGGATGAAGTAGCGCGAGTCACCCGCCGCGAGCTCGCGCGCCTTGTTGATGGCGCCGGTCATCCCCTCCGCGCCGGGGGTCAGGATCAGCTCCGCGCCGTAGGCGCGCAACAGGGCGCGGCGCTCCACGCTCATCGTGTCGGGCATCGTGAAGGCGCTACGGTACCCGCGCGCCGCGGCCACCATGGCCAGAGCGATGCCGGTGTTGCCGCTCGTCGGCTCCAAGATGATCGTGTCGGGCCCGATCAGGCCATCACGCTGCGCCGCGTCGACCATGGCCACGCCGATGCGGTCCTTCACGCTGTGAGCCGGGTTGAAGTACTCCAGCTTGGCGAGGATCTCGGCCCCCGAGTCCGCGGCCAGGCGGCGTATGCGCACCAGCGGGGTATGACCGACCAGCTCAGTGATATCGTTCGCGATCTTGGCCATAGCGTCCCACTTTCGGGTCTCGAGGTTCTGCGCTCATAGTAGTTGGGGAGGTCGCAAATCGTTCCACGCACGTGCCCGTGCGCGCGCGGGGACTCAGCCGTAGACTCCGCGCTATGGCCGCTCTGCTCTGGCTACTCGTGGTGTTGGCGTGCATCGCCCTGGAGATTCACTCGAACGCGTTCATCGCGCTGTTCGTCGGCCTCGGCGCCTTCGTCGCGCTGCTCACCACGCTCGTGGGTGCGCCGCTGCTGGTGGCCACTGCCGTCTGGGTGGTCGTAACCCTGGGCACCCTCTGGTTGGTACGCCCCTGGGCGATGCGCACGCTGCGCCGCACGGGACAGCACACGGACCTCAGCGCGCCGTCGCCGTCCTCGATGACCAACCTGCGCGGTGTGGTCGAGGTCAGCGTCGGCGATGAGCAGCACCCGGGACGGGTGCGCGTCCAGGGGGAGTCCTGGCGTGCGGTCACCGACTGGCCCGAAACACTAGCCAGTGGCACGCCGATCGTCGTGCGCAAGACGCTGGGTACCACGCTCTGGGTGGAGCCCGCGTAGGCCCGCGCGCGCGGCGGCGCCGCTACGCGCCGGCACCGCCCGGCACGCCGTCCATCACGCTCCTGATCGCCTGCGCCGCCCCGAGCAGCGCCGAGCTCTCGGCGGGAATGATCAGCTTGGCGTTGGGACTCTCCGCGAACTTGGCCAACGTATCGAGCTGCAGGATGGCCACCAGCGTCGGATCGGGACTCTGCTCCTTGATGGCCGCGTAGACCGACGCGATCGCGAGCGCGCGACCCTCGGCCTCAAGGATCATCGCCTGACGTCGACCCTGCGCGCGCAGGATCTCGGACTGCTGGGCCCCCTCCGCTTCCTTGATCGCCGCCTGCTTCTGCCCGTCGGCGACATTCACCGCGGACTGCTGCTGGCCCTCGGACTCGAGGATGCGCGCACGCTTCTCCTGGTCGGCCTGCTTCTGCAGGGCCATCGCCTGGAGGATCTGGTCGGGGGGCGAGATCTCGAGTACCTCGACCCGATTGATCCGCACCCCCCACTTGTCCGTCGCCTCCTCCATCTGCGTCTGGAGCAGTGAGCCGATCCGCTCGCGCTGGGAGAACGCCTCGTCCAGGCTGATACTGCCGAAGACGGCGCGCACGGAGGTGCGCGCCAGATTGTCGACACTGACCAGGTAGTCGGAGTTCGTGAAGAGCGCCAAGCGCACGTCCACGACCTGGGAGAAGATCGTGGCGTTGACGATCACCGCCACGTTGTCACGAGTGATCACCTGCTGACGGTCCCCGGTGCGCGGCGTCTCGCGTACGTCGACGATCCGCATGACCTCCACGAAGGGGAGGATGAAGGCGAGTCCGGGGTTCTTCACGTCCTTGAACTCCCCGAAGCGCGTCACCACGCCCACGAAGCCCTGCTGCACGATCCGCACGGACTTCGCCAGACCCACGATGATGATGAGCACCACCACCACCGCGACGATCAACCAGACGAGCGCCATGGCCGCCTCCTTGCCCGATGCGTCTCCAAGGGCGCACCACCCGGAAGTGTAACGTCCACGACCGGACGCTTGCGAGCGCGTCGGAGAACTCCTAGGGTGAAATTCAACCGAGGAAAGGAGTCCCGTGGACGTCGCCACGTTCGTTGCATCCCTCTTCGAAGGTCGGCTCCCCTTACGCGTGGAGGCCTACGACGGCAGCGTCGCGATTCCCAACGTCGAGTCGCCGGCCAACCAGGTGACCCTGCAAATCCTGTCACGCGACGCCATCACGCGCGTGCTCACCCATCCCGGGGAGCTCGGTCTCGCGCGCGCGTACGTCGCGGGCGACCTCGACGTCGTCGGCGACCTCGACGCCCTGTTCGCCCTCCCGGTGCCCCCACTGCGCCAACTCCTGAACCCGGCCGCGGTGAAGGCGCTCCTGGACGTCGTCGGGACCTCGGCCCTACGGCCGCTGCCGCCGCCGGCCATCGAAGCCCACCCGCGCGGAATCCTGCACAGCCGCTCGCGCGACCGCCAGGCCATCTCGCACCACTACGACGTCTCCAATCGCTTCTACGAGATGGTGCTCGGCCCGTCGATGACGTACTCCTGCGCCGTCTTTCGCACACCCGAGGACTCTCTCGAGGACGCCCAACGGCGCAAGGTCGATCTCGTGGCCCGCAAGCTCGACCTACGGCCGGGCTCGCGACTGCTCGACGTCGGGTGCGGGTGGGGAACCATGGCCATCCACGCCGCGCGCACCTACGGCGCGTCGGTCGTGGGCGTCACGCTCTCCGAACCCCAGCGCCGCTACGCGACCCAGGCCGCCCACGAGGCGGGGGTCGGTGATCTCGTCGAGTTCCGCCTCCAGGACTTCCGTGACGTGCGCGACGGGCCCTTCGACGCCATCAGCTCGATCGGCATGGCCGAACACGTGGGGCGCCGCTCCCTCGGGCGCTACGCGCAGACACTCTTCGACCTGCTGGCGCCCGGTGGCCGGTTCCTCAACCACGCCATCGGCCGACCCGTCTCCTACGACGAGGACCCCCAACCGTCGCCACTCGCCGAAGTCTGGCGACAGACCCAGATCGCCCTCTCCCTGCGCGGTCCCTCCAAGACCGGCAGCGCCTTCATCGAGCGCTACGTGTTCCCCGACGGCGAGCTGCACGAGGTCGGCACACTGGTCTCACTCTTCCAGGCGCACGGCTTCGAGGTCCGTCACCTGGAGGGGCTGCGCGAGCACTACGCCCTCACTCTGCGCCGCTGGGTGGACAACCTCAACAAGCGCTTCGACGAGGCGGTCGACGAGGTCGGCCTGCAGCGCGCGCGGGTGTGGCGCCTCTACATGGCGGCCTCGGCCGTCGCCTTCGAGCGCCACCACCTGGAGATCCACCAGATCCTGTGCGTCCGCTCCGACGAGGGGCGCAACTCGATGCCTCTGCGCAGCGAGTTCGAACCCCCGTTCTGACCCCGACGTACTCGTCGCGGTCGCGGGCGGACCGTGGCGCTACGCGTTCATCGACTTGCTGATCGTCGTCACGATTCTCTCGACCGACGGGATGGCGAGGTCCTCCAGTGCGTCAGCCGCCGGCAGGGGGATGTGCGGCGTCGTGATCCGCACGACCGGACCGTCGAGGTCGAAGAAGATCTCCTCGGTCACGATCGACGACAGCTCCGCTCCCCATCCGCACAGCCGCGGGTTCTCCTCCACGGTGAACAGCCGCCCCGTGGCCGACACCTCGCGCAGGATCGTCGTGGTGTCCAACGGCACCAGGGAGCGCACGTCGACCACGGTGCAGTCGATGCCGGACTCAGCCAGCTCCTGCGCGGC
>JAJZYE010000017.1 GCA_021806055.1 Actinomycetes bacterium
CGGAGTTCAACCTGCTCGAGACCCTGCTCGCGCGCAAGAACCGACTGCTCACCCGCGAGCAGTTGCTGGCCGAGGTCTGGCACATCGACTTCGACTCGGACACCTCGGTGCTGGACACCTACATCTCGTACCTGCGCAAGAAGATCCACCGCGACGGCTTCGCGCCGATCACCACGGTGCGCGGCGTCGGCTTCAAGATCGTGGATCCGCGACCGACGCCGTGAGGCTCTCGACCAGGCTCACCATCCTCCTGATCTCGATCACGTCGCTGGTGGCCCTGGCGGTGGGGACGTTCGCGGTCGAGTCGAGCACCCACTCCCAGTACGCCGCACTGGACAGCTCGATCAACGGCGTGGCGGACGCGGCGAGCCACCCGCTCTCCGCGCTGAGCAACGCGTTGAACCTCGTGCAGGCCAACAACCTCAATCTGACGCTGGTCGTGATCGACCCGCGGGGCCACGTGACGACGGTGGCGACGGGCGACGTCGCCCTGACGGGCCACCCGACGCGCGCCGACGCGCGCGCCGCCCTGCGCGGCATCGTGACGGTGGCGAACCTGCCGGGCTTCCGTATTCGCGCGGTGCCCGCCGGCGGTGGGTCCTACCTGCTCGTCGCGGGCTCGGCCGCCGAGGTGGCGCGACGGGGCCACCAGCTGGTGTTGCAGACCGTGGCCGTGGGTCTGCTGGCCGCGCTGGCGATGGGCGTCGTGGCGCGGCTCTTCATGCGACGTGACCTGCGCACCATCGAACGACTCGTGACCTTCGCCACGTCGGTCGCGCACGGCGACGTCGGCGAGGAGGTGCCGGCGGCGTCGGGCAGCGCCGACGTGCGCGAGCTCCAGCGCGCCCTGGCGGACATGGTGGTGGCACTGCGCCGCACGATCGACGTCGAGAAGTCCAGCGCCGAGCTGATGCAGCGCTTCATCGGTGACGCGTCACACGAACTGCGCACGCCGCTCACCGTGATCTCGGGCTACGTGGAGCTCCTCCAGCGTCCCGACCTCAGCGACGAGCAGCGCGCCCGCGCGGTGGCCCGCCTGTCGCGCGAGGCGGGCCGGATGGACTCGCTGGTCAACGACCTGCTCTTCCTCGCCGAGGTTCGCGAGCTGCGCGACCGCGGCGACGAGCGCGTGGAGATCAGCGACGTGGTGGCCGCGAGCGCGCACGACTTCGCCTTCGACCACCCCGAGCGCCCCGTGGCCCACGCGATCACCCCGGGGCTGGCGATCATCGGGCGCGTGGACTACGTGGAGCGGCTGCTCGGCAACGCGCTGGGCAACGTGGTGCGCCACACCGGCGCCACCGACCCGGTACGCATCACCCTCGCGCGCCACGGCGACGAGGTCGTGCTGCGCGTCGACGACGCCGGCCCCGGGCTGCCCACGGGCTCCTACGGCGCCGTACCGGAGAGCTTCCAGCGCTTCGACCCCTCGCGCTCGCGCGACTCGGGTGGTTCGGGGCTCGGGATGAGCATCATGGCCGACGTGGCGGTGGCGCTACGCGGCACGATGACCACGGCGCGCAGCGACCTCGGCGGGCTCGCGGTCATCGTGCGCTTCCCGCGCGCGGCGGACGAGGGCCGCTAGCCCTCGTTCAGGAGCGTGCGGCGACGCTCGAACTCGTCGCCGTCGATCTCGCCCTTGGCCAGGCGCAGGCGCAGGACCTCGAGGGGGTTCTCCGTCGGCGGCGAAGGGGGGGCGGGGGGGTAGGGCCCCACGCGCTGGTCCCCCGGACCACGCCAGTGGCGCAGCGCCGCGATGACCGCGATCACCACGACCACCCAGAACGCGATCATCATGACGGCCATGAACCACCAGCCACCGCCCCCGGGGCCATTGCCGTAGTACCACCCGTTCACGAGTACTCCTCTCACCTACTCGCACTCTACGCACGCCGTCCCAATACCCCGTGAAGACCGGATAAAAAGGCGGTAACGGCGGCGATAGTGTGTCGCGATGAGCATCGCACGCTATTCGCTGACCGCCCTGGACTGCCCCGATCCGCTGGCCCTGGCGGCGTTCTACTCGCGCGTGACGGGACTGGCGATCGCGCCGACGTCGCAAGACCCCGATGACGCCACGTGGGTCGAGCTCCTCCACGAGGGGCACCCCACGCTGGCCTTCCAGCGTGTCGCGTCCTACGTCGCTCCCACCTGGCCCGAGGGCCCGGTGCCCCAGCAGTTGCACCTGGACTTCGAGGTGGACGACCTGGACGAGGGCGAGCGCGCCGTGCGGGCGGCGGGGGCGACTCGCGCCGCCGTGCAGCCCGGTGAATCCGGCGGTGAGGAGAGCTTCCGCGTGTTCCTGGACCCGGTGGGCCACCCCTTCTGCCTGGTGCGTGGCGCGGGCGAGACCGACCCCGCCGCCGCGCGGTAGTGGCGCCGCGAGCGTCGCGCCGCGCCGTGTAGACTTACGATTCGCGTCTCGGGTCCTCGGCTCCGAGATCCGAGGACCTGTGGTGCAGCTCGGAGTGCACGCCGCCCTGTCAAGGCGGAGGTCGCGGGTTCAAATCCCGTCAGGTCCGCTCGACACCCTTCGGGGTGACGAGGTTTGGTCGAGTAGCTCAGTTGGTAGAGCGCGCGCCTGAAAAGCGTGAGGTCACCGGATCGACGCCGGTCTCGACCACCACCGCGTCCGTGCGGCCCCGCGGCGTGGCCGCCAGACGCACGCGCTCGTGGCGCCCACCCGCGCTGACGCTCCACCCGCCGATCGCCGCGAAGGGGCCGCGCGCACCTCGCCGCGGCGCGAAGCGCGGCGCGACCAGTCCGAGTGACGCGATGCGCACGACCACCGCCGCGTCGTCGAGGGGCTCGACCAGGTACGCGGCCACGCGGCCCCGGTGGCGCGGCGTCGCGGCCCGCGCGCGATAGAGGAAGCAGCGAGAGCGGGGATCGAGCGGTGGCGTCATCGCACGCAGCGTAGAACGGGCCTGCGACACGTCGATCGACGCGCCGAGCCCACGCACCTGGTGCGCCACCCGACGTGCGCCACCCGACGTGCGCCACCCGACGTGCGCCACCCGACGTGCCACAATTCGGTCATGCCCGATCTCGACCTGCCCACGCTCACGCCGCGCTACGCCCCCGCTCCCGCGGGGGTCCCCTGGCCCACCACCGCGTGGCCGCGCGGCGAGCTGGCCAACCAGGCCGCACTGGAGCGAGTGGTCGACGAGGCCTTCACCGAGCCGTCCCTCGGGATCACCAACGCGGTGCTGGTGGTGCGCGGCGGACGCGTCGTCGCCGAGCGCTACGGCGGCGTCCAGGAGTTCTTCGATCGGCCCGCCGAGCTCATCACCGACGAGAGTCCCCTGCTGTCGTGGTCGATGGCCAAGTCGGTGCTGCACGCGATCCTGGGGACGCTGGTCGACGCCGGCCGCCTCGACCCCGACGAGCACGCGCCCGTGGGCGCGTGGTGCGACCCGCTCGACCCGCGCCACCGGATCCGCCTGCGCGACCTGCTCGCGATGCGCGACGGGCTCGACTTCGTCGAGACCTACGAGCTCGACCAGCCGAGCGACGTGCTGACCATGCTCTTCGGCGACGGGCGTCACGACATGGCGGCGTTCGCCGCCGGGCGCCCGCTGGCCCACGAGCCCGGCACGGTCTTCAACTACTCCAGCGGGTCCAGCAACATCCTGAGCGGGATCGTGGCCGACGTCGTCGGTCACGGCGAGCCCTACCTCGCGTACCTGCGCGACACCCTCTTCGCACCGCTGGGCATGTCGCAAGCCACGGCCACCCTGGACGACGCCGGCGTGGTGATCGCGTCGAGCTACGTCCACGCGCGCGCCCAGGACTTCGCGCGCTTCGGGCTGCTGTACCTGCGCGGCGGCGAGTGGGAGGGCCGCCAGCTGGTGTCGCGGGCGTGGGTCGACACGGCGCAGATCCCGCTCAGCCGCGACGAGGAGAGCGGCCACTACTACGCCTGGCAGTGGTGGGTCAGCGCCGACCCCTACGGCACCTACTGGGCCAGCGGCTACGAGGGCCAGATGATCGCGGTCGTGCCGGCCCTCGACGCACTAGTCCTGCGCTTCGGCCACACGCCCGCCGAGAACGACCCCGACCTCTACCGGTGGCGCGCGCGCCTGCTCGAGGTGCTGGCCGCCTCGCTCTAGCCCTCGGCCCCCTCGTAGGCCACGCCCAGGTCGGGCGCGGTGAACAGCGCCGCGAAGGCGACGCCCTCGGCACCGGTCAGGGCGCCGGCCCGCCCGCCCCGGTCCACCACCGCCAGCGCCAGGACCACCTCGGCGCCCACCTCGCGTACCACGTGCACCGCCTCCAGCAGGCTGGTGCCACGGGTCACGGTGTCCTCGGTGATCACGACGTGGTCCCCCGCCCGTACCACGCCGGCGACGCGTCCGCCCGCCCCGTGGTCCTTGGTCTCCTTGCGCACGCTGAAGGGCCGCAGCGCCCGGCCGCGCGTGGCCGCCACCGCGGCGGTGATGAAGGACACGCCGTCCGCACCCATCGTGAGCCCGCCGATGGCGGTCGCGTCGCTCGGCACCCGCTCCAGCACCAGCGTCGCGAGATCCACCATCACCTCGGGGTCGCCGATGGTGACCTTGGCGTCGATGAACCACGACGAGTGCCGACCCGACTTGAGCACGAAGTCCCCGTGGCGCAGTGCGTGGGCCACCAGATGCTGGCGCACCCGCTCGCGCGCCGTCACGTCAGCACCACCGCACCGCGGCCACGGCGCACCTCACCCACCACCGTCGCCTCGAGGCCGGCCCCTCGCGCGGCGCCCAGGGCAGCGTCGGCCGCGGGTGGCGCGAGCACCAGCACCATGCCCAGACCGCAGTTGAAGACGCGGACCATCTCCTCGGCGCTCACCGGGCCGCGGCGCTGGATCTCGAAGAAGATCTCGGGGGTGTCGAAGCGGTCCATGCCGATCACGGCGTCGAGCGACGCGGGCAGCACGCGGGCCACGTTGCCCACGATCCCCCCGCCGGTCACGTGCGCGGCGGCGTGCAGGTCCTCGCCCACCGCGGCGCCCACCGCGGCGACGCCGGGCGCGTAGATCACCGAGGGCGCGAGCAGCTCCTCGCCCAGGGACCGTGCGGCCCCGGGCCACGCCGGCGCGTCGAGGTCCGCGCCCTCGAACACGCGTCGGGCCAGGGTGTAGCCGTTGGAGCGCAGTCCCGGCGAGCCCAGGCCGATCAGGACGTCGCCCGGCGCGACCCGCTCGGGTCCGAGCTCGCGGCCCCGTTCGACGACTCCGACGGCGAAGCCCGCCACGTCGATCTCGTCGGGCGCCATGACCCCGCCGTGCTCGGCCGTCTCGCCGCCGAGCAGCGCCACCCCGGCCCGCCGGCAGCCCTCCACGACGCCGCCGACCACCTCCTCGAGGCGAGCGGGATCGAGCGCACCCAGCGCCACGTAGTCGAGCAGGAAGAGCGGCTCCGCACCCACGCACGCCAGGTCGTCGACCAGCATGGCCACCAGGTCGAGCCCGATGGTGTCGTAGCGGCCCACCCGGCGCGCGACCTCGAGCTTGGTGCCCACGCCGTCGGTGGTGGCCACCAGCACCGGTTCGCGGTAGCGCGCCACGTCCAGCGCGAATCGTCCCGCGAACCCCCCGATCGCGCCGAGCACCCCGGGGCGGGCGGTCGTCGCCACGCGCGACGCGATACGCGCCACGGCCTCGTCGCCCGCCGCGATCGACACACCAGCCGCCGCGTAGGTCACGCCGTCGGGCTGGTCGAGGAGTCGGCTCACCAGCGGGCCCCGGCGGCGCCGATCGTCACCGGCACCGGCGCCGGGTAGTGACCGGTCAGGCAGGCGTCACAGCACTCGTCGCGCAGACCGATCGCCGCGCGCAGGTTCGCCAACGTGATGAACTCCAGCGAGTCGCAGCCGATGTAGTCGCGCATCGCGGTCACGTCGCGGTGCGCGGCCAGCAGGTCGTCGCGGCTCGGCGTGTCGATGCCGTAGTAGCAGGGCCAGGCGAAGGGCGGCGAGGAGATGCGCAGGTGCACCTCGGTCGCCCCGGCGTCGCGCAGCATGCCCACCAGCGCGCGCGTCGTGGTACCGCGCACGATGGAGTCGTCGACCACGATCAGCCGCTGGCCGGCGATGGTCTCGCGCAGCGGGTTGAGCTTGCGGCGCACGCTGCGGGCCCGCTGGTCCGCGTCGGGCGCGATGAAGGTGCGCCCGATGTAGCGGTTCTTCACCAGCCCCTGGGCGAAGGGGATGCCCGACGCCTGGGCGTAGCCCTCGGCCGCCGGCACCCCGGAGTCGGGCACGCCCATCACCAGGTCGGCCGCCACCACGGACTGCGAGGCCAGCAGCTCGCCCATGCGCCGGCGCGCCCCGTGCACCTGGTGGCCGAGCAGGTAGGCGTCGGGGCGCGCGAAGTAGACGAACTCGAAGATGCACAGCTGCGCGGGACCGGGCACCGGGTCGAGCAGGCGCGTCGAGATCACCTCGGTCGCCCGGATGGTCACCATCTCGCCGGGTTCGATCTCGCGCACGAAGCTTGCGCCGACCACGTCCAGGGCCGGTGTCTCGGAGGCGACGATCCAGCCCTCGGGCGCCTCGGGCGGCCCGAGGCGGCCGAGGCACAGGGGTCGAAAGCCCCGCGCGTCGCGTACCGCGTGCACCGCGTCAGCCTCCAGCACCACCATGGAGAAGGCCCCCTGCGCGCGCCCCAGCACCGAGCCCAGCGCGGTGACGAGAGTCGCACCGCACTCCACCTCACGCGCCAGCAGCTCGGCGACCAGGTCCGAGTCCGAGAGCATCGAGGTCATCGCCAGCCCCGCCGACGCCGCCAGCTCGGCGGTGTTGGTGAGGTTCCCGTTGTGGGCCAGGGCGAAGCCGGACTCACCGGCCGAGCGGTACACCGGCTGGGCGGCGGTCCAGTTAGCCGACCCCGACGTGGAGTAGCGCGTGTGGCCGACGACCAGCGATCCCGACAGGGCGTTCAGGGTCGTCTCGGAGAAGACGTGGCTCACCAGGCCGTTGTCCTTGACCACGGTGATCTGGTGGTCGTCGAAGGTCGCCATCCCCGCCGACTCCTGGCCGCGGTGCTGGAGCGCGTAGAGCGCGTCGTAGCACGCGTACGCGACGTCGCGACCAGGCGCGACGATACCAACGACTCCGCACGCTTCCTTCACGATCGGCCCATCCTACGGGACTGGGGGAGACGCACGTCCCAGTCTCGCACAGTCTTCCGGGGCCCTCGAGCGTTGTCGCTACGCTTCATGGGTGATCGATTTGCATACGCACTCGACCTATTCGGACGGATCAGACCAACCAGCGCAGCTGGCTCGTCGCGCCCGTGAGGTGGGCCTGTCGGCGATCGCCCTCACCGACCACGACAGCACCCTCGGCCACCAGGAGATGGCGCTCGCCTGCGCCGCCGAGGGAGTCGACTACGTGGTCGGCGTCGAGGTCTCGCTACGCGACAACGAGTTCCCCAAGGTCCGCGCCGGCACACCCCCCGCCCCGCGCAACGTGCACGTGCTGGCGTACTTCGTTCCGACCGACCCGGCCCACCCCGTCCAGGCCCGCCTCGCCGAGTTGCGTCACGACCGGGACCTGCGCAACATCGCCCTGGTCGACGCCCTCGTGGAGCGGGGCTTCACCCGGCTCACCCTCGCGTACCTCACCGAGCTCGTCGGCAACGTCCACTCGATTGGCCGACCCCACTTCGCGCGAGCGATGTTCGAGCTGCACCCCGAGATCGTCGGACCGCGCACGGCGACGTCGTGGAACCAGCTCTTCACCGACTGGCTCGGCGACGGGGGGCGCGCCTACATCCCCAAGGCGAGCATGTCGATCGAGTCATTCATCGAGTCGACCCGCGACTCCGGGGTCGTCGTGTCGATCGCCCACCCCCTAGTGAACTACCTCGACGACGCCCCCCTCTCGAGCGCCGCACGCACCATGCCCCGCGTGCTCGACTCCCTGCGCGAGCGTGGCGTCGTGGGCGTCGAGGCCTACTACGGCAGCAACGACGAGTCGACGCGTACGCTCATGGTCACGCTCACCCGCAACGCGGGACTGATCCCGACGGGCGGCTCGGACTACCACGGCTCCTACAAGCAGGACATCGCTCTCGGGCGGGGTCGCACGGGCGACCTACACGTGCCCGACCACGTCCTCGAGGAGCTGCGCGCCGCCCACGCCGACGCACTCGTCGACTGAGCGGCGAGTCGTCGCGGGGCACCCGAGTCCCCGCCCCGAGTCCCCGCCCACTGTCCCCGCCCCGAGTCCCCGCCCACTGTCCCCGCCCCGAGTTCCCGCCCAGTGACCTGGTGCGACCACCGCGTACCCAGTAGGTTGACCCGATGACCCATCCGTGTCGGCGAGTTCGCGCCGATCTCGGGCGCGTCACGCGGGGTGTGGCGCGTCGGCCCGCCTCGTTCACGCGCGACCATCGCTCGGCGAGGCGCCCGTGAGCGACGTGCGCACGACACGACTCCTCGTGCACCCGATCGACACCGACGAGGCGACGAGGGTGCTGCGCAGAGTCGCGGGACCCGGGGACGCGTGGGCGCACGACTTTCCCTTCGAGGGCGACCTCATCGCGGTCAAGGCCTTCGTGCAGCACACCGCCGAGTCCGGGGAGCAGCGACCGTTCGGTCACTACCGCATCACCGCTCTCCACGACGGGCTCGCCATCGGTGGCATCGGCTTCCGGGGACCGCCGACGGGCGGCCGCGTCGAGATCGGCTACGGCCTGGTCCCGTCGGCCCGTGGTCACGGCTACGCCCGCGAGGCGCTCGTCGCGATGCTCGCCCTGGCGAGCACCCACGGCGTGCGCGTCGTCGAGGCCACGACGACCCCCGACAACGTCGCGTCCCAACGAACGCTCGCGCACGCCGGCTTCACCCTGGTGGCAACGGGCGATCGCCTGCATCACTACGAGGTCGGCCTCGAGAACACCACCCCGACGACGGCCCCGCGCGAGCGACCGTGACGCGCGGGTCGGGGTCGACCACGCGTGGCCCGCGCGGGCGACGCGTGGCGCGCGAAGTGTTAGGGACGTCTCTCGAGCGCGTCGACGAGGGCGTCACTCCGGTGACGCGCGAGTTGCGCGACCGCGACGTCGATCGGCCCCACGCACAACCGCTCACCCCCGGCGACGCCCAGAACCACGGCCTCGACACCGGCCGCGCGGGCACGAGCGAGCAGGCCCTCGGGGTCGTCACTCGCCACCACGTAGCGGCCCGGGAACTCGCTGAAGAGCTCGGCCGACTCGACGTCCTCGACGCGCGCACCGACCCCGGTCGCCGCGGCGATCTCCGCGAGCGCGACGGCGAGTCCGCCGCCGGCGACGTCGTGCACCGCCGACAGGTGCCTCGCACCCCCGGCGCAGATCGCCGCGACCTCACCCGCGACGAAGGCCGCCGTGGCGGCCGTCGCCGCGTACTCGATCAGGGGTGGCCGCCCACCGCGGCGGCCGTGCAGGGTCGCCCACCAGCCACCCGCGAGCGGCTGAGCCCGATCACCGGCGGCGCGGCGGGCCCCGACGAGCAGCACCGTGTCGCCCGCACGCCAGGCCCAACCCGGCGGCGGCGCGACGAGCGTCTCGACGAGGCCGAGCAGACCGATCACGGGGGTGGGATCGATGTCGGCGCCGCCACTCTCGTTGTAGAGCGAGACGTTGCCGCCGATGACCGGCAGGGAGAAGGCGCGACAGGCCTCGCTCATGCCGTCGATCGACTCGGACAGCTGCCACATCACCTCGGGGTGCTCGGGGTTGCCGAAGTTCAGGCAGTTCACCACCGCGACCGGGCGCGCCCCCACGCAGGCCAGATTGGCCACGCCTTCGGCCACGGTCAGCGCGGTGCCGCGCCACGGGTCGAGGGCGCACCAGTGAGGGTTCGAGTCCGTGGTCAGGGCGATACCGCGCTGCGAGGCGGGTAGCCCCGGACCGGCTAGGCGCAGCAGCGCCGCGTCGCGCCCGGGGCCGACGACGGTGTTGAGGAAGAGTTGGGAGTCGTACTGGCGGTAGACCCACGCCGGGTCGATCAGCATCGCCAGCAGGTCGCGCTCGGCGTCGCCCGGCGACGCGTCGATGGTCGGCTCGTCCGCCCAGCGCGCGTCGAGATCCTCGGGGCGCTGGCGCGGCCGGTCGTAGAGCGGGGCGTCGTCGGCCAGTGACGCCGCGGGGACCCGGGCCAGCACCGGGCC
>JAJZYE010000018.1 GCA_021806055.1 Actinomycetes bacterium
TCACGCCAACGACGACATCGCTCGCGCCTTGATGCCGAGCACCCACACACTGCGCCAGCGTCAGCACCTGGTCTTTCAACTCTGGCGCTTCCTCGCGCTCAACCTGCGCTTCGTCACCATGATCTTCAAGGGAGAGCACTGATGGCGAGCGGCAAGCGTACCGAACCCGACACGACGACCGAACCCGACACGACGAGAGGAGTTCACGTGGAACACGACGGCGGCGATCACGTCCTGCAGGACCGCGCCCAACTGGCGGCGATCCACAAGCGGCTCACCCGTGCGCACGGCCAGATGGGGGCGATCGTGCGGATGCTCGATGAGGGGCGCTCGTGCGAGGACGTCATCACGCAGATGGCGGCGGTCTCCAAGGCGATCAACACGGCCGCCTTCACTCTGATCTCGTCGAGCCTGAAGGAGTGCATCCAGGACCCCTCGATCGATTCGGACGCCGTGACCGAGAAGTTGCAGAAGCTCTTTTTGAGCCTGGCCTGAAAGGAAAGTTGAGAGAGTGCGCGTCATCATCATTGGAGGAGTCGCCGGCGGCATGTCCGCGGCGACACGGCTGCGGCGTCTGGACCACGACGCCGAGATCGTGGTCATCGAGCGCAGCGGCCACGTGTCGTACGCCAATTGCGGTCTGCCCTACTACGTGGGTGGCGTGATCGAGGAACAGGCGGACCTGCTCCTGCAGACCCCCGCGTCGCTCTTCGAGCGCTTCCGCCTCGACGTGCGGGTGAGCAGCGAGGTCGTGGCCATCGATCGTGAGCGGCGCCGCGTGCGCGTCGACGACCGGGGCACGGCGTCCACCTACGAGTTGGAGTACGACCGCCTGATCCTCAGTCCCGGTGCGGCGCCCATCATTCCCCCGATCCCGGGCATTGCTCGGGCGCACCCGCTGCGCACCGTCGAGGACGTGGAGCGCCTCGCCAGCGCGGTCGATCAGGTGCCACGTCACGCCGTGATCATCGGCGGCGGCTTCATCGGCGTCGAGATCGCGGAGAATCTCCGCGAGCGCGGTGTCGCGACGACCATCGTCGAGGCGGCCGACCAGATCCTGGCGCCCCTCGACCCCGAGATGGCCCAGCTCGTCGGTGACGAGGTCGAGCGCCACGGCGTGCGGCTCTTCCTGCGTGACACCGTGGAGGCCGTCACGCCCACGGCGGTGCAGCTGGCGTCGGGGGAGATCCTGCCCGCCGACCTCGTGGTGCTGGCCATCGGCGTGCGTCCCGACGTGCACCTCGCTCGCGCGGCGGGGCTGGTCATCGGTGAGCGCGGCGGCGTCGTGGTGGACGAGTACAGCCGCACGAGCGACCCGTTGATCTACGCCGTCGGCGACGTCGCCGAGAAGGTCGACGCCCTCGACGGCTCGGCCACGCTCGTGCCGCTGGCCAACATCGCCAACCGTCAGGGCCGGGTCGTGGCCGACCACCTGATGGGTCGTGCGGTGCGTCCCCTCGCCAATCTCGGTACCGCGATCGTGAAGGTGTTCGACCTCACCGTGGCCATGACGGGCTGGAACGAGAAGCGTCTGGTGGCCGCCGGCCGCGACGCGGTCGTGGTGCACGCGCACCCGGGCTCGCACGCCGGCTACTACCCCGGAGCCCGGTCGATGGCGCTGAAGATGCTGGTCGACCCGGTCACCCAGGAGATCCTCGGCGCGCAGGGGGTCGGGGTCGAGGGGATCGACAAGCGCATCGACGTCCTGGCCACCGCCATTCGCGGGGGCATCACCGCTCCCGAGCTGGCTGACCTGGAACTGGCCTACGCACCACCCTTCTCCTCGGCCAAGGATCCCGTCAACATTCTCGGCTACATCGCCGAGAACGTGCTCACCGGGCTCGTGCGCACCGCGCAGTGGCACGAGGTGGACGAGTGGCGCCAGCGTGGTGCCCAGCTGGTCGACGTGCGTACGCGTCACGAGTTCGCTCGCGGCTCGGTTCCCGGCGCCATCAATCTGCCGGTGGACGAGATCCGCGACCGGGCCGACGAGCTCGACGACGCGCCGGTCGTGGTCGTCTGCCAGGTCGGCCAGCGCGGTCACACCGCCACCCGGCTCCTCACCCACCTCGGTTTCGAGGCGATCAACCTCGACGGGGGCTACCAGACCTGGTCGAACTCGCCCGCCGCGGAGGCCGAGCTCGTCGCGTGACGTCGGCCGTCGTTCGCAGTACCACCAACCTGCAGTACGCAGTACCCGTATCACCCATCCCGTAACAACCAAGAGAGAGGTAGAACTACACCATGTGCCATCGAACCACCTGTCGTACGTGCCACAAGCCCACGTGGAGCGGCTGCGGCAACCACATCGAGCAGGCCCTCGCGGGTGTGCCCAAGGGCGAGCGCTGCACCTGCCGTGAGAACCCGCCGGAGCGCGCGAACACGGGCGGTTTCTTCTCGCGGCTGCGCGGGAACTGAGTGGTGACCTCCGCGGCCGAACGCTGGCGCGACGCCCTCGAGGCGTGGGCGATACCGCCCTCGATCCTGGCGTCGGCCGAGGAGAGCCCCTGGATTCACCCGCCGGAGATGTTCACCGTTCCGGCGACCCCTGGCGCGACACCGAGCCACGACCGCGCGCGCGAGGCGCTCGTCGATCGTGGCTCGGTGCTCGACGTCGGGTGCGGCGGGGGCGCCGCGGCCTTCGCCCTGACGCCGCCGGCCGCCCGGGTCGTCGGCGTCGACCACCAGCCCGAGATGTTGCGCATGTTCGAGGACAACGCCGCCGCTCGTGGCGTCGCCTGGGAGACCATCGAAGGATTCTGGCCGGCTGTGGCGGATCGAGCACCCGTGGCCGACGTGGTGACCTCGCATCACGTGGTCTACAACGTGGGCGACGTGGCCCCCTTCCTCACCGCGCTGTCGGCGCACGCGCGACGTCGCGTCGTGCTCGAGATGCCCGACCACCATCCCCTGTCCTCGATGTCCGACGCGTGGGGGACCTTCTGGCAACTCGAACGCCCGACCGGCCCGACGCCCGACGATCTGCTGGCGGTGTTGGGCGAGATGGGCGTCGCGGCGCACCGCGAGCGGTTCCGTGCCCCCCTGCGATCCGGGGTCAGTCTCGAGCGTGCGGCGCACTTCCTGCGCATCCGCCTCTGCCTGGCGCCGTCGCGCGAGGGCGAGGTGTACGACTACCTCGCCGCGCAGCCGGCTCCCGCCGACCGCGAGCTCAGCACGGTGTGGTGGGACGTCGACGCGAGCGCGTAGACGTCCCCTCGACCTCGACCTCGACCTCGACCTCGACCTGTCGGGTGGAGGTAGGGTCCTTCGCCCCTAGGCGCGGCGTCCGACGATTCTTAGCATCGCCCTATGGATCCGTTGCTCGCGGGTGTGTCGACGCTGATGCTGGCTCGATGGCAGTTCGCGATCACCACGGTCTTCCACTTCCTGTTCGTGCCCCTCACGATCGGGCTGGGCCTGCTGGTCGCGATCTTCCAGAGCGCCGCGTACCACACCCACGACCCGGCCTACGACCGCGCGACGCGGTTCTTCGGCACGCTCTTCCTGGTGAACTTCGCGATCGGCGTGGTGACCGGGATCGTCCAGGAGTTCCAGTTCGGCATGGACTGGTCGCGCTACTCGGTGTTCGTGGGCAACATCTTCGGCGCACCCCTCGCGATCGAGGGACTCCTGGCGTTCTTCATGGAGTCCACCTTCCTCGGCGTCTGGATCTTCGGCCGGGGTCGGGTGAGCGATCGGGTGCACCTGGCGTCGATCTGGCTGGCCAGTATCGGCACGATCCTGTCCGCGGCCTTCATCGTGGCGGCCAACTCGTGGATGCAGCACCCCGTGGGCTACACCATCGACCCGGCCACCCACCAGGCGGTCATGACCAACTTCTGGGCGGTGATGACCAACTCCACGTTCCTGCTGGCCTACTTCCACGTGCTCTTCGCCGCCATCCTCACGGGCGCGGTGTTCGTGCTGGCGGTCTCGGCCTGGCACCTGCGTCGCGCCCACGACACGGAGGTCTTCGCCAAGACCATCCGCGTCGCGATCGTCGTGACGGTCATCTCGGCGCTGGCGACGATGTTCCTGGGCGACAGTCAGGGCAAGCTCGAAGAGGTGCAGCAGCCGATGAAGATGGCGGCAGCCGAGGCGCTCTACAACACGACCAGTGGAGCCAGCTTCTCGCTACTGACGATCGGTAACCTCTCGGGAAAGCCGATCTTCCAGGTCCGCCTGCCCCACCTGCTGAGCGTGCTGGCCACCAACAGTTGGGACGGCAAGGTCCAGGGCATCCACCAGCTGCAGGCTGCGGCGACCAAGAAGTACGGGGCGGGCAGCTACGTGCCGGTGATCTGGCTGCTCTACTGGACCTTCCGCCTGATGGTCGGGCTGGGGATCGCGATCTTCCTGCTCGGCGGCGTGGGGTTGTGGCTCATGCGTCGACGACGCCTCGAGCGCGCCACGCTCTTCCTGCAAGTCGCGACGTGGATGGCGCTGGCGCCCTTCCTCGCCAACACCTTCGGGTGGATCTTCACCGAGGTGGGCCGCCAGCCCTGGGTCGTCTACGGGCTGTTGAAGACGTCCAACGCCGTCTCTCTCATCTCCACGGGCTACGTCGTGACGAGCCTGGTGGGCTTCACCGCGATCTACACACTGCTGGCCGTGGTGGAGATCGGCTTGCTGATCCGCATGGCCCGGGTGCCGCCGGCCGCGCTGCCCGCCGCTGACGAGCCCGTCCCCGGGCTGATCTACTAGGAGCGCCGTGATCGCCACCGTCTCTCCGTCAGGTCTCGAGCAGCTGTGGTTCACCCTGATCACGGTGCTGTGGCTGGGTTACTTCTTCCTCGAGGGCTTCGACTTCGGCGTGGGCGTGCTGGTGCCCTTCGTGTCGGCCGACGATCTCGACCGGCGCGTCGTGATCAACACCATCGGCCCCGTGTGGGACGGGAACGAGGTGTGGCTGATCACGGCGGGCGGCGCGATGTTCGCCGCGTTTCCGGCGTGGTACGCGTCGGTCTTCAGTGGCTTCTACCTGGCGCTGTTCCTCATCCTGGCGTCGCTCATCTTCCGGGGCATGGCCTTCGAGCTGCGCCACCGCCGCGACGACGTCCCGTGGACGCAGTGGTGGGACCGCGCCCTGTTCTGGGGGTCGGCGCTGCCCGCCCTGCTGTGGGGCGTGGCCTTCGCGGACTTCGTGCACGGTGTGCCCATCACCGTGGGGGGCGGGTGGACCGGCAATTTCTTCGATCTGGTGAAGCCCTACGCGCTGCTCGGTGGTCTGGCCACCCTGTCGCTGTTCACGTTGCACGGTGCGACGTACCTGGGGCTCAAGACCGAGGGTGCGGTGCGCGAGCGCGCCCGGCGTGCGGGCCAGCGCCTGGCGCCGGCGACCTTCGTCATCGTGACGGGCTTCTTGGGGTGGACGGACCTGAGTGCCCACTCGATGCACCACGTCGGCCTGGTACCGCCGCTACTGCCGATCCTGGGCGTGGTGGTGCTGGCTGGCGTCGGCTGGCTGGTGCGCGACCACCTCGAGGGCTGGGCCTTCGTGGCGACGGCTCTGGTGATCGTGGCCTTCTTCACGACACTGCTGTTGAACCTCTACCCGAACGTCCTCGTGTCGTCGCTGCACTCGACGGACGACCTGACCATCGTCCAGGCGGCGTCGCACCGCTACACGCTCGAGGTGATGAGCTGGGTGGCGCTGATCTTCACGCCGTTCGTCCTCGCCTACCAGAGTTGGAGCTACTGGGTCTTCCGCCGCCGGGTGCGTCGCCCCGACGCGCCGTCACCGTCCGACCACGGCGCGTAGGGCGGTGGACAGCGAGCGCCCGTCGGCGCTGCTCGCCCGCCTGGGTCGCACGTCGCCACTGGTGCGTGCCGCCCTGCTCGTGGCGGGACTGACCAGTGCGTTCACCACGGCGGCGGTGATCGCCCAGGCCGTCGCCATCGCCGCCGCCCTGGGCGCGCTCTTCCACTCGTCGCACGCGGACCTGGCCCCGTCGCTGGTGGCCCTGGGCGTGGCGACGCTGGTGCGCGCCGCCAGCCTGGTCGTGGGCGACGTGGCCGCCGCGCGCAGCGCCGCCCCCGTGCGTCGCGACCTGCGGGCGCGGCTGGTGGATCGGGCCGTGCGCCACGGGTACACGGGTCCCGCCGACTCGCTGACCCAGCTGGCGACCCGCGGGATCGACGCGGTAGAGCTCTACCTCTCGCGCTACGTCCCCGCCCTGGTCACCGCCGTCGTGGCGCCGGTCGTGGCGCTCGCCTGGCTGGTGGCGACCGACCCGTTGAGCGGGGTCATCGTGGGGCTGAGCGTGGGGTTGCTGCCGATCTTCATGGTCCTGCTCGGCCTCGAGGCCAAGGGACGGATGGAGCAGCGCTGGCGCGAGCAGCAGTACCTGGCCGGCTACGTGGGCGACGTGGTGCGCGGCATGGCGGTTCTGAAGGCGCACGGTCGTTCGGGCGACGCCGTGGCACACGTGGACGAGGTGGGCCAGCACCTGCGGCGCGCGACGATGGCGACGCTGCGCGTCGCCTTCCTCTCGGGGTTCGCCCTGGAGCTGCTCTCGTCGCTGGCCACGGCGCTGGTGGCCCTCGTCCTCGGCCTACGGCTGGTGAACGGCACGCTGACCCTGTCCTGCGCGCTCGCCGTGCTCCTCGTGACGCCGGAGGTCTTCGTGCCGTTGCGCCGGGCCTCGGCCAATTTCCACGGCTCGGCGAGCGGCGTCGCCGCGGCGGGGGAGCTGCTGGACGCCCTCGAGGTGCCGGTGCCCCCGGAGGGGACGGCGCCGGCGCCTCACGTCGTGCCCACGCTGGGGGTGGCCGTGGCGGCTTCGCCCGGCGAGCCCGCCCGCCTCGTCACGATTCCCCCGGGCGCGCGCGTCGCGGTGGTCGGGCCCTCGGGCGCGGGCAAGACCACTCTGCTGCGCTCCCTGTGCGCCCTGCGTCCCGCGCCTGCGGGCGCCGTCCTGGTGGACGGCGTCGACCTGGGCCGGATCGATCGCGACGAGTGGCATCGGCGTGTGGCGTGGCTGGCCCAGGACCCTCACCTGTCGGGCGCCACCGTGCGCGACGCCGTCCTGGCCGGTGCCACGACGCTCGATGACCGAGCCATCGCCGCGGCGATGTCGGAGCTGGGCCTGTCCCTGGACTTGGATCGGCCCCTGGGTGAGGGGGCCGGCGAGCTCTCCGCCGGGGAGCGCCGTCGCCTCGCGCTGGTGCGCTGCCTGGTGCGTGAGCCGCTGGTGCTCGTCCTCGACGAGCCGACCGCGCACCTCGATCCGCTCGCCCGCCAACTGGTCGACGCGGCCCTGGCGCGGCGCACCATGACCCGCGTGGTGGCCAGTCACCGTGCGATCGACGCGGACGTGACGATACGCCTGGCGTTGCCCGATCGCGACGCACCGGCGCGTCGCTCGGAGGTGGAGTCTGTCTAGGCTCCTCCTCGCGCGATCCGCCGTCACGGGCGAGCGGTGGGGGATCGGCCGCGCGCTCGCGGCCGGGCTCGGGGTAGCGGTGTCCAGCGTCGGCCTCGCGGGCACGTCGGCGTGGCTCATCGTGCGCGCGGCCGAGCGTCCCGCCGTGCTCTCGCTGACGGTGCCGATGGGCCTGGTGCAGCTCTTCGCCCTCGCCAAGGCCGGTGGGCGCTACGTGGAGCGCACCGCGACGCACTCGGCCGCTCTGGGTGTGGTGGGTCGTTTGCGCGCCGGCGTGGCCCGACGGCTCGAGCCGCTGGTGCCGGCCGGTCTCGGACCGCGTAGCGCCCAGGTCGTGGACCTGGCGGTGCGCGACGTGGACCGCGTGCAGGATCTCGTGAGCGCGGTGATGGGTCCGCTGATCACCAGTGTGGTCGCGGGACTCGTCACCGTCGCCGTGTCGGGGCTGATCGTGCCGGCGACGGCGCTCAGTCTGGTGGGGGCACTCGCACTGAATGCCGTCGTGTGGCCGACGCTGGCGGCTCGGGCGGGACGACGCGGGGAGGACGAGATCGACGACGTGCGCGCCGAGCTGGTGGCGCTGGTCAGCGACCTGGCTCGCCACGGCGACGAGGTGGTGATGGCGGGGACGTGGCGGGCGTGGGCCGAGCGTCGTGAGCGACTCGAGGACCGTTACGACGAGGCGCAGCGCCGTCAGCAGCGCACGTCGGCGTTGGTGGGCGCGGCCACCAGTGTGACGGCGGGGGCGACCGCGATCGTGACGATCCTGCTCGTGCGTGGCGCCCTGGCGGGCGGCTTGGCGCGGTCGTTGATCGCGGTGCCGGTCCTGGTGGCGCTGGCGGCACTCGAGCTGGTTGGCACCGTCGCGCCGTTGCTCGTGGGTTGGCGCGGTGACTGGGCCGCCCTGGGGCGACTCGAGGCACTGGGTGGGCTCACCGCGCCCGTGCGTGAGCCCACCGAGCCGGCGACCCTGGACGACGCGGGCCCCGGTGCGATCGTGGTGCGCGATGTGACCTGCGCGTATGACGGAACGTCGACTCTGCGAGGCACGTGGGACCTGGGCCCGGGTGACGTGGCGGTGGTGGAGGGGCCGAGCGGCTCGGGCAAGACCACCGCCGCGCGGCTGCTCGCGAAGCTCCTCGATCCGGTCGCGGGCCGCGTCACGATCGACGGCGTCGACTACGGTGAGCTGCGCGGCGACCAGGTCCGCACGCGAGTGGGCTTCGTGGACGACGAGCCCTACGTCTTCGCGACCACCCTGGCCGGCAACTTGCGCGTCGCCCGCCCCGACGCCACCGACGAGGAGCTGCGTGAGGCCTGTCACGCCGCGCAGCTGGGTGACTGGTTGGCGTCTCGTCCCGAGGGTCTCGACACGCCGCTCGGTGGGGCCACGACGGGCCTGTCGGGTGGGGAGCAGCGCCGTCTCGGCGTGGCTCGTGAGCTCCTGCGCCACCGGCGCGTCGTGGTGCTCGACGAGCCCACGGAGGGGTTGGACGACGCCACCGCCCGGGCGTTGCTCGCGACGTTACGCGCGCGCTACCACGACCGGGCGATGCTGCTCGTGTCGCATTACGAGAGTGACCGCGAGGGGGCGACGCGCCGCTTCGTCACGCGCGACGGGTGGCTGGCGGAGGTGCCCGTCGCGTCGCCCGACTCGTCCTGACCGCTCGTTCACCAGCTCCGATGGGTCGGGCTGTTGGCGTCGCGCGGCGATCCCGCCGGCCCCGGTGAGCCCCAGCAGTCCAGGGCGCCGGTGCCGAGCACCGCGCAGGCCCGGTCGTTGCCCACGGTGATCGCCACCGCCTTGGCCGTGGCACTCACCGTGACCGGGTGGTCGACGAAGGGCGCGTGAACGGGGCCGAGCACCCCCGACCCGGCGTAGCCCCAGCACACGATGGCGCCGAGTCCGGTTATCGCGCAGGCCTCGTCGTTGCCCACACCCAGGCCGACGACGTCGTGCAAGGCGAGCACCGGGCGGGGCCGGGCGCTGTCGCGCACGGTCCCGTCGCCGAGGTCGCCCCAACCGTTGAATCCCCAGCAGGCGACGTCGCCGTGGCGAGTCAGTGCGCAGGCGTTCTCCCAGGCACCGGCGCGCACGACGAGCGCGTCGGTGATGCCACGTACCCGTCGAGCCACCAGCGACGACCGGGAGGACCCGGTGCCCAGCTGTCCCCGTCGTCCGTTGCCCCAGCAGGCGACGCCGCCGCGCTGCGCGGTGGCGCAGGCGAATTCGGCGAAGAGGCT
>JAJZYE010000019.1 GCA_021806055.1 Actinomycetes bacterium
TCCAGATCAACCCCGCCCTCGCGGTACACCGTGACCGCGAGCGTGCCCGCGGTGAGTTCCAGGTCGTAGAGCTCGAGACCGAGGGTCGCGAGCAGCGTACTGAATGTCTGGTCGAGCTCCACGTCGATCTCCTCTCTCTCGGGGAACGATGGACATTGAAAAAGCGCGGGCCAGAGGCCCGCGCTTAAACGAGTCCAAACGTCCTTGGCGGACTGTCGCGGTCTATTCTAGCAGCCTTCGCAGGGACTCAACAGCCCCAAAATTCCGCCTAATAGGCTCGCGCCACGACGCACACCAGGTCCGGCTCATCGGGGCTCTCAGGGGTAGTGGCGTCGGGACGCTGCAGGCAGCGCACGGAGACCGCCCGCTCGTTCAGGCGCTGTTCCCCCTCCTCGCCCACCAACGACCAAGGCAGGCGGGCGAAACCGCTCTGGGCGGCCTCGGCCGCCTCGTCGAGGGTCGTCGCGTCAACCGTCGCGGCGTCGCGGCGGGCGGTCGCCCGGTCGAGGAGGTCCTCCTGGATGGTCTCGAGCAGGACCGGCAGGTGGACGGCCAGACGCTCAGGTGTCACGGTGTCGCGACCACCGTCGCGGCGCGCGATGGTGACGACTCCCTCGGCCAGGTCCCGGGGGCCCACTTCGACGCGTACCGGAACCCCCTTGAGCTCCCACTCGGTGAGACGCCGTCCCAGACTGGCGCGGCCCTGATCCACTTCGACGCGCAGCCCCACCGCCCGTAGCGAGACCGCGATGCGCTCACACTCCTGCACCACGGCAGCCTCGTCGCGCACGGCCACGACGACCACCTGCACGGGAGCGAGTCGCGGCGGGAGTACCAGGCCATCATCGTCCCCGTGGGCCATGATCAGTCCACCCACCAGGCGAGTGGACGAGCCCCACGACGTCGTGTGGCACCACACCGATTCGCCCGACTCGTCCTGGAAGCGGATGTCGAAGGCCCGCGCGAAGTTGTCGCCCAGTTCGTGACTGGTCGACATCTGCAGCGCTTTACCATCTCGCATCATTCCCTCGCACGTCAGGGAGTTGATCGCCCCGGCGAAGCGCTCGCGGGGACTCTTGATGCCCACCAGCACGGGGACGCCGAGCACGTTGACCAGAAAGTCTCGATACACCTCGAGGTGGATACGGCGCGCGTACGCCGCGGCGTCCGCGGCACTCACGTGCGCCGTGTGGCCCTCCTGCCACAGGAACTCCGACGAGCGCAGAAAGAGTCGGGGGCGCAGTTCCCAGCGCACCACGTTGGCCCACTGGTTCAACAGCAGGGGTAGGTCGCGGTAGCTCTGGATCCACTTGGCCATGAACTCGCCGATCACCGTCTCCGACGTCGGGCGCACCACGATCGGCTCACGCAGCTCCTCGCCTCCCGCGTGGGTCACTACCGCGAGCTCGGGACTGAACCCCTCCACGTGCTGCGCTTCACGCGCCAGATAGCTCTGCGGGATGAAGAGTGGGAAGTAGGCGTTGCGCGCGCCCGCGACCTTGATCCGCTGGTCGATCTCAGCCTGGATCCGCTCCCAGATCGCGTACCCGTACGGTCGGATGACCATCGTGCCGCGCACTGGTCCGTTGTCGGCCAACTCCGCCTTGGCCACCACGTCCTGGTACCACTGCGGGAAGTCGTCATTCTGAGCGGTCAGGACTCGCTGGTGCGCCACAACTCTCCTTTGAGCGTTGAGACAGACTAGCCAACCCCCGACTCGCGTCGCCGACGTATCTTCTCGATTCGATCAGCCGTCCGATTGACGTCAAGGCCACGATCGTCCAGCAACGCGACCCGGTCGGCTTCGGCTTCCGCCTCGGCCGAGGTGTCACGCGCCGCCAGGCGGGCGCTCAGTCCCTCGGCGGCGATGCGCGTCGCCTCGTCGACCAGCGCGGCGACCATCTCGTCCTCCGGCACCACCCGCACGATCTGACCCCGAATGAAGAGATGTCCTCGGTGCTTGCCCGCGGCGATACCCAAGTCGGCGTGGCGCGCCTCACCGGGGCCATTCACCACGCAACCCATCACCGCCACTTGAATAGGGATCTGCAGCTCGGCCAATGCGCGCTGCGCCTCGTTGGCAACGGCGATCACGTCGACTTCAGCCCGACCGCAACTCGGACACGCGATCAGGTCCAGGCCCCGTCGTTCACGAAGCCCCAGGATTTCCAGCAGCTGGCGCCCGGCTCGAGCCTCCTCAACGGGATCAGCCGTCAACGAGTAGCGCAGGGTGTCGCCGATCCCCTCGGCGAGAAGCGTCGCGATGCCAGCCGTCCCCTTCACGAGGCCACCGGGAAGCGGCCCAGCCTCGGTGACGCCCAGGTGGAGAGGGTGATCGAACGTGGCCGACGCGAGGCGATAGGCCGCGATCATGGTCGCGACAGAGGACGCCTTCACCGAGATCTTGACGTCGGAGAAGCCCACTTCCTCGAAGTAGGCCAACTCCTGGCGCGCTGACTCCACGAGGGCCTCCGGCGTGGCGCCGCCGAAGCGTTCATAGATCGCGGGATGCAGGCTCCCCGCGTTCACGCCGATGCGAATCGGCACGCCGCGGTCACGGGCCTCGCTGGCCACGAGCTTGATCTCCTCGGGCTTGCGCAGATTGCCGGGGTTCAGTCGCAACCCCTGTACGCCCGCGTCCAACGCCGCCAGCGCCATCTCCACGTGGAAGTGGATGTCAGCCACGATCGGCACCGGCGAGCGCGGCACGATCTGGGCCAGTCCTTCTGCGGCCCCCTCGTCATTGCACGTACAGCGCACGATATCCGCGCCGGCGGCCGCGAGCGCGTAGACCTGCTGCAGGGTCCCCTCCACGTCGGCGGTCTTGGTCGTCGTCATCGACTGAACCGAGATCGGGGCTCCGCCGCCCACTTTCACCGATCCGACCGAGATCTGCCGGGTCACCCGACGGGGGCTGAGGGCGCTCGCAGCAACATCCATGCTCCCATTCTGCCCGCTTCGCGCGAAAACGGTGCGTCTACTGGAATGGATTGGCGATGGGGTGGACGATATCCAAGTACAGCGTTGAGGCGAAGAGCACCAGGAGGACGCCGACAAAGGCGTAGATGACCGGGGCCAGACGGTTCAGGTCGGCGTGGTAGTGCTGGCCGCGCCGGCTGCGCACACGCTCGTAGGTGGCAACGGCCACGTAACCACCGTCCAGCGGCAGCATCGGCAACATGTTGAGCACGCCCACGAAGATATTGATCATCATCAGGATCTCGAGCAGGGTGCCCACGCCAACCCCGGAACTCTGCACGGCGATACGTACGACCCCCACGATGGACTGGGGCCGCGAGAGCTGCGCGCTGCGACTCACCGCCGCCGCCGGCGACGCGATCTGGTGGAACAGGCTCGCGAACTCTCCGGGTGAGAAGACGTGCGCGATCCCGTGCAACGCAGCCACCACCATCGACCCCACCTGGGAGAACGACGCCGGCACAGCCGCCCACCACGACGTGCGCACGACCTGGGCCTCCAGTTCCACACCCAGGTATCCGACGGGATGGCTGGCGTGCACGAAGGGAACCCCGTTCACCTTCAGCGTTCGCCCGTCGACCGGTGTCGCGTGGAGCGTCACGTCACGACCGTGCCGGCTCACCACGATGGTCAGCCGATCGCCGGTGTGGTCGTGGACAAGATTCACCAGCGTCGTGGCGTTCGTGATCGAATGGCCGTCCACCGAGACGAAGCGATCGCCGACTCGTATCCCCGCCACCTGCGCGGCATTACGGGCGTACCCGTCCCAGTGGGTGAAGCTCGCGACGCCGACGTGGCTCGCCGACGGCAATCCGACAAGGGACAGCGACGCCCACGCCAGCAGCAGCGCCATCACGCCGTGCATGAGCGACCCGGCGCTGGCGAAGAGGACCTTGCGCGGGTACGTGGCCGCGCGGTACGTTCGCGGCTCGGTCCCGGGGTCGACCGTCTCGAGCCAACTCATTCCCGGCACCTTCACGTAGCCCCCGAGGGGCAGTGCTCGAATCCCGTAGCGGGTCTCCCCGCGCGTAGTGGCCCACACCACGGGTCCGAAGCCCACGAAGAAGTCGGTCACCTTCATCCCCAGGCGCTTGGCCGTCACGAAGTGCCCGAACTCGTGACCCATGATCATGACCAGCAGCGCGATGATCACCACCGGCAGCGCCCACCCTCCCCACCAGGTCAGCAGCGCGATCAGCGCCGCCGACCCCACGACCAAGCCCGCGAGCGAGCGGCGAGGACTCGGCGCCGTCACGACACGACCTCGACCAGGGCTCGCGCGAGCTCGCGCGCCCGCGCGTCGTGGGCTTCGAGCTCCTCGATGGACGACAGTGGACCCGGCTCGTAGGAGTCCATGACCGCGGACACGATCGGCACGATGTCACGCCACGCCACGCGGCCCTCCAGGCACGCAGCCACCGCGACCTCATTCGCCGCGCTCAACCAGGCCGGCGCCGCGCCGCCGAGGCGAGCCGCCTCGTACGCCAGCGGGAGAGCCGTAAACGCCTCGACGTCGGGGGGTTCGAAGGTGAGTGCCAACGCCTCCGTGAAGTCGATTTGTCCCCACGCGTGATCGAGCCGATCGGGCATGCCCAGACAGTACGCAATCGGCAGTCGCATGTCAGGTCGCGACATCTGGGCGAGGACCGATCCGTCGACGTACTCCACCATCGAGTGCACGACCGATTGCGGATGTACCACCACCGTGACGCGGTCGGCCGTCATCGCGAAGAGCGCTGACGCCTCCAGCACCTCCAGACCCTTGTTCATCAGCGTCGACGAGTCGATCGTGATCTTCGCGCCCATGGTCCACGTCGGGTGGCGCAGAGCATCCTCGGTCGACGCCCGCGCCAGCTGCTCGCGCGACCACCCACGAAAGGGCCCGCCCGACGCCGTGAGAATGAGCCGACGCACGTCGGGATGACCGGGCTGCTCGGCGGAGCCGGCGAGGCACTGGTGAATCGCGCAGTGCTCGGAATCGATGGGGAGTATCTCCGCGCCCGGCGTCGCGCGAACCGCCTCAACCAGTGGGGCGGCCGCAATCAGGGACTCCTTGTTGGCGAGTGCCAGACGCCGCCCACTGCCCAAGGCGGCCATCGTCACCGGCAGCCCCGCGAACCCGACGACCGCGTTCACGACGATGTCGGCGCTCGCCGCCAGCGCCGCCAGCCCCTCGGATCCCACGAGGATGTCGACCTCCGGCCCCACCATCTCACGAAGAACTGACCGATCATCCTCGCGCGCGATTCCCACTCGCGCGACCCGGAACTCGCGTACGATCGCCGCAAGTTCGCGCAGGCGGCGAGACCCCGCCACCGACACCAGATCGAATCGATCCGGCTCGCGGCGCAGCACGTCGAGCGTCTGGGTGCCCACCGATCCCGTCGCGCCCAACAGCGCGACACTGCGCCGCACCGTCGTCATCGTCAGTGAAGCTGCAACGCGTGCGTGAGGTAGAACACGGTCGGCAGGACGAACACGAGCCCGTCGATGCGGTCGAGCAGACCCCCGTGGCCCGGCAGCAGCCGGCCCACGTCCTTGACGCCCAGCGTGCGCTTGACCATCGACTCGAACAGGTCACCGAGTGGCGCGACGATAGCCACGGCCACGGCCACCTCCAGCGCGGCGTGCAGCGTCCACGGGCTGATGAGCGGTAGGACGATCGCCCCCACGATCAGCGTGAGCAGCGTGCCACCGATCGTTCCCTCGACCGTTTTGTTGGGCGAGAGGGTCGGGCTCAGGGGGCGACGCCCGAGCCAACGACCGACGAAGAGGGCCCCGGTGTCGTTGGCCACGCCGAGGACGATCGCTCCGAAGAGGAACGCCAAGCCGTGTCGATCGACCGAGTAGCGCGGCGAGATCATCAGCAACCCGTAGGACCCCAGGAGCCCAACCCACACGTAGACGAAGATCGTGGCACCCAGACCATCGAGAACGTCGATGATCCGCTTGGCGCTGACGTACCAGATGAACCCGAAGACGACGAGCAGGACGGTCACGGCGCCCAACGCCCCCACGCCTTTGTTATAGGCGGCCACCCCGAGCGTCACGATGGCCACCAGCCCCAGCAGGGTGGCCGGATGGGCTCCCGCCCGTCGAAACGCGGCGTAACCCTCGGCCGCCGCGAGCACGAGTGCGGCCAGCACCATCACGGCCACCGGAATCGTCCCGGCCAGAAACACCGCACCGACCACGGCCCCCAGCACCAGGCCGGTCAGCGTAGCCATGGGTACGCTCGAGCGCGGCGCCTGGCGCGCGGCGCGACCCGCCAGCGGATCGTGGCCGAGTGTGCGTCGCGTGCGCTGCGCGCGCGGCTGGGGACGTGGGGCCTCCTGCACCAGCGGTTCCTGCGCTGGCGCCTCGGACTCGATCGTCTCCTCAGACTCCTCAACCTCGACGAACTCCCACGGCCGCGCGTCATCCTCGCGCGCCGTCCCCGCCAGGAACGACGCGTCAAACTGCTCCTCGTGGGCGACCCAGTCGGCCTCCCCCTCGCGCCAGGCCGGTGCGGGGATCGAGTCCCAGGGATCGCCCGACTCGGCCGTCTCGCGCGCCACGACGATCGGCACCTGCCCGGTGGGCGCGTCAGTCCAGTGCGGCAGCAGCGTGGCCTCGTCGATCACCGGAATAACCTCCGCCGCCTCGGCGGCGACCTCGGCACCCGTCACCGTGACTCTCGAGTCGGTCGCGCTCACCACCGGCGTCTCGCCGGTGGGCTCGTCGAAGAAGGAACCGTCGTCAGACTTCAAGAAGTTCCTGTTCCTTGTGTTGAAGCAGCACGTCCACGGCAGCCACCTCATCCTGGGTCATCTTGTCGAGCACCTTCTCTAGGTACTCGATGTCGTCGCTCGAGAGTCCGTGGTCCTTCGCCAGTGTCTCGAGCTCCTGACGAGCGTGACGGCGCACGCCGCGAAGTGCGACCTTCCCCTCTTCGGCCTTCGTGCGAACCAGCTTCACGAACGCCTTGCGTCGCTCCTCGGTCAGCGCCGGAAACGCCAGGCGGATCACGTTGCCGTCGTTGGACGGACTCAGCCCCAGGTCGGCGTTCGTAATCGCCTTCTCGATCGCGTTCAGTGCGCCCTTGTCGAAGGGTGCGACCACCAACAGGCGGGGCTCGGGAACCGAGAAGTTGGCGAGTTGACGCAACGGCGTCTCGGCACCGTAGTAGTCGACGTTGAGATGCTCGATCAGCGCGGACGACGCCCGGCCGGTGCGCACCGAGGCGAAGTCGGCCTTCACCCGTTCGAGTGCGTGCGCCATCCGCTCACGCGTCTCTTCCATCACGAGGTCGACCAGTTCGTTTTCCATTACTGCACCAGCGTACCGACGGCGTGACCGTCGAGGGCGCGCCCTAAATTACCCGCTGCCATCAGGTCAAAAATACGAAGAGGCAACCGATTGTCCTTACAGAAGGTGATCGCGGTCATATCCATCACACGCAGATCGCGCGCGATCACCTCGTCGAAGGAGATCTCGTCGAAGCGCACGGCGCCCGCATTCACGCGAGGATCGTCGTCGTAGACGCCGTCGACGCCACCGTGTGTCCCCTTCAAGACGATGTCTGCCTCAATCTCCGCGGCTCGCTGCGCCGCGGGCGTATCAGTCGTGAAGTACGGGTTACCCATACCGGCCGCGAAGATGACCACACGGCCCTTCTCCAGGTGACGAACGGCACGGCGTCGGATGTAGGGCTCCGCCACCTGATCCATGCTGATCGCCGACATCACTCGGGTCGCCCGACCGTGACTCTCGATCGCGTCCTGCAAGGCGAGCGCGTTGATCACCGTTCCCAACATTCCCATGAGATCCGAATTGGCCCGATTCATGCCGGCCATGGCCCCGGTAGCTCCACGCCAGATGTTCCCGCCGCCCACGACGACGGCCAGTTCGAGACCACCGCGCTGCATGGCGCCGGCGATCTCACGGGCGAGAAAGTCAACGGTGGACGCATCGATCGTCTCATCGCTCGCCGGCGACGCCAGCGCCTCGCCAGAAAGCTTGAGCACGACGCGACGCATGACCGGGCCTAGCCGCCCACGACGACCTGGGCGAATCGTCGTACGGTCGCCCCCGCGAGGAACTGCTCGATCGTAATCTTCTCATCCTTCACGTAGGGCTGCTCTAAGAGGACACGCTCGCGGAACCACCCGTTCAGACGCCCCTCAATGATCTTGGGCAGTGCCGCCTCGGGCTTGCCCTCGTTACGCGAGATTTCCTCGACGGTGCGCCGTTCGGCCGCGACCTCGTCCGCGGGCACATCGGCCCGGGTCAGGTAGAGGGGCTTAGCGAAGGCGACGTGGACGCATAACTCGTGCGCGATCTCCGCGCTCGCCCCGGCGACGACGACCGCCACCGCGTTGACGCCGCGTCCCGCCTGGTGGTGCATGTAGGTCTCGACCACCTCGCCCGGGCCAGCCTCCAACCGGTACACCCGCCCGATGAAGATGTTT
This sequence comes from Actinomycetes bacterium, assembly GCA_021806055.1. Classification (GTDB taxonomy): domain Bacteria; phylum Actinomycetota; class Acidimicrobiia; order Acidimicrobiales; family RAAP-2; genus RAAP-2. The sequence continues at coordinate 8,430 of JAJZYE010000019.1, forward strand.
TCCTTCAGCGTCGTGAGCAAGGTCTCGATCCGATCTTGGAAGGCACTCGTCGCCTCCTCCCCCTCGGCGACCACGCGCGCGGCGATCTCGTCGACCAGGGACACGAACTCCTCCGACTTGGCGACGAAGTCGGTCTCACAACGCAACTCCACGATCCCGGCGACCTGGCCATCGCGCACGACCGCCACGGCCCCCTCGCCCGCCTCGCGGCTGGCCCGTTTCGCCGCCGACGCCAACCCCTGCACGCGCAGCCACTGTGTGGCGGCGTCCATGTCGCCGTCGTTGGCCTCCAGCGCCTTCTTCGCGTCCAAAATCCCTACGCCAGTCGCCTGACGCAACTGCTGTACATCCTTCGCGGTGATCGCCACTTTGCTTCTCCTCGTTGTTACGACTGGACCTGGGAACCACGATCTTCATCAGTGGCGGGCTCGGCGCTGGGCGTATCGGCGGGAGCACCGACCGCACCCGGCTCTTCGACCGCGGGGCTCTCGGCCGGTACCGCACTGGTCTCCGCAACCGGCGCCGCGGCCGCTACCGCACTGGTCTCCTCGACCGCGGGGCTCTCGGCCGGTACCGCACTGGTCTCCGCAACCGGCGCCGCGGCCACCGGAGCAGGAGTGGTGGGACGTGACGCGGGTCGATTGGCTCGGATGAAGCGTCCTTCGACCACCGCGTCGGCAATAAGCCGCGACAGCAGGGCACCCGCGCGAATGGCGTCATCATTACCGGGGATGACGTAGTCGATGAGGTCGGGGTCACAGTTCGTGTCCACGACGGCGACGACGGGCAGACCCAACTTCCGGGCCTCAGTCACCGCGATGTGCTCCTTCTTCGTGTCGATGACGAAGATGGCATCCGGCACGCGGTCCAGGTTGGCGATGCCGCTCAAGTTACGGTCCAGCTTCTCCAACTCGCGGGCGTGACGCAGGGCCTCGCGCTTGGGCATGTTGTCGAAGTCTCCCGCCCGCTGCATCGCACGCAACTCCACCATCCGCTTCACCCGCCCGGTGACGGTCGTAAAGTTGGTGAGCATGCCACCCAGCCAGCGCTGATTCACGTACGGCATCCCGCACGCCTGCGCGTAGTCGGCGATGGGGCCCTGTGTCTGCTTCTTGGTCCCGACGAACAGGACTACGCCGCCAGCC
>JAJZYE010000020.1 GCA_021806055.1 Actinomycetes bacterium
GAAACATCGGGTCGGCGACCCGCTGCTCGATGAGGGCGAAGGCGATCAGCAAGGCGACGCCACCGGCCAGACTGCCAAGAACGAAGGGACTGGTCCAGCCCATGGTCGCGCCACCGTAGGGTTGGATTCCGTAGGTGATCCCGACCATGATCCCGATCAAGCCGAGAGCGAAGGTCACGTTGCCCGCCCAGTCCAGGTGAGCCGTCGAACGACGGGGAACCTCACGGAGCTTTCGATAGGCCCACACGGTACCGAAGAGCCCGATAGGCACCGAGACCAAGAAGATCAAGCGCCACTGGATCGGCGCGAGCACGCCGCCCAGGATGAGGCCGATAAAGGATCCGCTGAGCCCCGCGACCTGGTTGATGCCCAACGCCATTCCGCGCTGGTTCTCGGGGAACGCGTCGGTGAGGATCGCCGACGAGTTGGCGATCAACATCGCCGCCCCCACCCCCTGGAACACCCGCATCACGACCAGCCACAGAGCGGCGGAGGTGCCCGACATCCACGTCACGCTGAGCAGCAGGGAGAAGGCAGTGTACACGGCGAAGCCCAGGTTGTAGATCCGCACCCGCCCGTACATGTCACCGAGGCGCCCGAGACTGACCACGAGCACGCTGGTGACCACCATGAAGCTCAGGATCATCCACAGCAGGTAGAAGCTGTTCTTGGGCAGAAGCGGGTCGATGTGAATGCCCCGGAAGATGTCGGGCAGCGCGATCAACATGATCGTGACGTCGATCATCGACATCAAGGATCCGAGTGTGGTATTGGAGAGCGCCACCCACTTGTAGCGGTCGTCGTGCGGAGTGGTCGCCGTGAGCGAGGGCGCACGCACCGAGTTCACGAACGACTGCCGATCGTGGTTTCGGTGGGAACCGGTGCGCGCTGCGCCGCGGTGCTCGCCAGCTCGCGTATCACCGGACTCCGTAAACGCCCTCGGCACGCCCCAGCCCCCGGTCGCCGCGATCGCGTCATGGAGTAATCGTAGGACCGCGCTGCCGTGAGCCCAGGCTCGCTCCGAGCCCGTCTGCGCGATCCGTCCGCGCCCGGCCGACGGACACGCACTCGAGAGGTCCTACCCCTTGACAACCGCCGTGTAGGGAATCAGCGAGCCGACGGGTGGCCGCGACTGCCTCACCGACTCACCCCACTTCGAGAAGTACGTCGTGCCCGAACCCGAACTGCTCGACACCACCTCGCGCTGGGGCAGGGGCTTGGTGCCCGACGACACGGTGAGAACGCTCGTCGTGCGCGCCGTCGTACCCGTCGCCTTCGTCGTCCAGGACAACACGTACGCACCCCGCGCCCCGCGCGACAGGCGCACGTCCTTCTGCGTTGGCAGGAAAGCGGAAAACGCGCCCACCGTGAGGTTCGACTTGAAACTGACGTACGGCGACGTGCCGGCCTTCATCGAGATCGACTTCGTTCCGACCGCCTTCTGCTGACTCTTCGTGAGGCCCACCAGGGTCTCCAGACCCGACGCGTTACCACGCAGATAGGCGTAGGTGGGGGTGACCACTATCGACACCGTCGCCGCGCCCGACGTGAACGTCTCCTCACCGCTCGTGCGTCCCAAGTTCGCCACCACGGCGTCGCGCGTGGTCGCTGAGTGGGACCGCACCACGATGTGCACACCGCGCTCCGTGGTCATGGCGGCGCGCACCGCCTTCAGTACCGACGCCGCGCTCGGACTCTTGGTCGAGGCCTGCGCGACGAGAGGCGCCACACCCATTGACAGGGTGGCGCCGAGGGTCACCACGAGCAGGCTTCGGCGTACAACTCGATTCACGAACATCACTCGAGCCTACTGGCGGCGCCGTGGCGCCCGACATCAACTCGACAATCTCCTACGACCCCAGTTGGTCACGGGTGATCGCGAGCGGGGCGCCGACGTCGATCGGCGGCGCCCCGCTCGATCACTCAGCCTCGGAAGAGGTAACGGACGCGCAGGACCCTACCGTCGTTGAAGCGCAGGATCATGACGCGGTAGCCGTGAGGCCCTCCGACGCGCACCAACATTCGCAACTTCAGCATCGTGGCCCTCGCCGCGACGATCCTCACGACGGTGCCGTACGGCGGGCTGATCCGCGGACGGCCCAGGAATCCCGTTCCGAAGATGGTCAGGATCACAAAGCGGCCACGGACGGCCGCACCGACGACGCGCGTCACGCGCGTCACGATGACCGGTGGCGCCTTCTTCACGGTCAGCGCAAAGGTGAACGGTCCCCCGTCCCCATTGGCGTCACTCACCGTACCCGTCGCCTGGTACGTGCCCGGCTTGAGCGCGCCCGACGTGCTCACGGCGCCGCTCGACGACACCACGAGCTGCGGTGAACCGGTGGCCTGCGTGAACGTCGTCGTGCCGCTGTTGCCGGTCACGGCCAACTGAGCGCTAAACGACGCCGACTTGTTCGCCGTGATCGTGACGGCCTGCGGAGCCGACTGGGTGATCGCGGCCTTGGCCGCAGTGAACGGGAACGACGCGTCGATCCAACTGGCGCCCTGGGGCGCCGGACCGCAGTGCGCCGCAGAATTCGCGTCGTTGCTCGGGTAGGGCGTGATGTTCAACTCGCACACGTACGCCGTGTAGGCCGTTCCGGCACTCAACGTCGAGGGGACCATGATCGAGCCGCCGATCGTGGGCCCGTGCAGAGTCGTGCCGTCGTAGCAGTCGTTGGTGATGGTGAGGCCCGTGGCACTACCCAGAATCGGCGTCGTCGAACCCGACGCGAACCAGTTCACCATCACCAGAGGCGCTGGCACCGACCCGTACCCGGTGCTGCACGTGGCGGGTGGCGCCATGGGTGTCGTGCCCGTGGCCACCGCCTGGTTGGTCTGGATGGCGTTGCCCCACCAATCACCCGTCGCGCTGGCGTCACGCAGTGACACCGAACTCCCCGCGACCGCCACACTCGGCGTCGCGAGCACCGTGGGTGCGCTCGGCATCGGCGAGTTGGCGTACGTGATCAGCACGCTGCTGCCCGGCACCGGAATACCGGCCGCCGTGGCGACCGCCAGCACGCATCCGTAGAGCCCCTCATTGATCTGCGCCTGGGTCGGCGGACACTGCGCGTTGGGATCCGCTGCGCTGAACGACGCCGGAATGGTGAACGTCGCGGTCTCGCACGCCCCCGCCGTGCCGGCGGGGCAGTTCGTGTCCGTCGGGGCCGCCTTGAACTGCGCCAGGGCCGAGATATCGGCCGAGGCCTGCTGACTCACCGACGACGCGCCCACCAAGCTGAGCATCGACGCTTCCACGCCGAAGGCCGCGTGGGACGTCGCGTTGCAGTCGAAGTTGATTGTGGTCGCACCAGCGGTGACACCCACGATGAGCGGGCCCACCGCAGTGCCGGAGCCCGCGCTCACGGTGATCGCGCACGGCGCCGCGCTCGCCGTGGTGGCCGCGGACGCCGCGGACGCGGACGCCAGCGTCAACCCGGTGGCTGCGAGCGACACGGCGCCGACCAGTGAGGCGACCACGGACAACGGGCGGCGCCACCGGCCCCGTCCGTCCGATCTCTGTGCATCGTGCTTCATGTACGCACCTACCCCTCTATCTCTCGTCGACACTGAAGTGACGCGTCAGCCCGCGCTCGCGCGTCACACCTGGTCTAGCACCGGCCGGCTGACGTCGCACGGGCACACCGACCGCGCCGTCGTGGCCCCGCGTGGCCACCACCACTCTCCCCCGCCACGGGTGGTGACGTCTCGTCACGTCACCACGCGCCGTAGATACACCACCCCTTCCCCACCATGCCATCCCACCGCCGCCACGTCGTGGCGTACGAGAACCGACGTCCCGTCCGAACCGCGACGGGTCCCGGTGCCCGTCACCGAACTCTCGACCCGGACCGCGTACGCGCACCTGCGCCCGCCCTGGCGATCAGCCGCCTGTGGCCACAGCACCGGGTGCGCGTCGAGGCGTCAGAGGCACTCGGCCAGCGCGAAGAGCAACTGTTGGAGGGTGCGCACGTACTCCAATGTGGCGGCGTCACTCTGAGCGAGCCGCTCGTCGCTCAGGAGACCGTGCGAGACGGCCACCGAGCGCAACGCCACCTGGAGTGTGCTGAGCCACGCCCACGCCTCGGCGGCGTTGAGGAACTGCTCGCCCGAGGTCACGAGGGCCAACTCCGCGTTGGTGTTCATCTCGCTCTGGCGACGTAGCGTGGCCACCGGATCATCCTGGTCGACGGCGGGGTCAATGGGTGGCGCCAGGCTCGTGTGCCACTCGTGATCGGGGTCACGCTCCGCGGCCACCACCTGCGCGAACACGTCGTGCACGAAGGACCGTCCCCCATCGTTGAGGCGGACCTCCACTCGACCGTCACGGCGACGCACGAAGAGACGAGCCACCCCCATCAGTCACCCTGCTCGATCGTGGTCGACAGGCCCGCCACCTGCAGCTTCACGCAGTACGACTCCGCACGCTCGCGCGCACCGGACCAGACGATGGCCCGCCCCTCGTGGTGCACGGTGAGCATGAGCTGTGTGCACTTGTTGTTGGAGTAGCCGAAGACCTTGCGAAAGATGACGACCACCACGGACATCGGGGTCACCGGATCGTTCCACACCACGACGTTCCAGGGCCGCCGAGTGGCGACGGTCTCGGACGTGACGACCTCGGTCTCCTCCGAGGTCGTGCGCAGGGGTTGGACGGACGGCACCTACCCAGTGTTCCAGACGCGGCGCACGAAGAACAGCACCTCGCCCCTACAGTGTGCCCGAGCTCGAGAAAGGACGCGGTGAGCACCATCACGTCGGTCATTCCCGCTCGCTCGCGCGAGCGCGTCAACCGCAACGTGCGGCGGGCCATCGGGCTCACCGAAGACCCGCCGGCAGCGTGCGACGATCCCCGGCGGGCGTACCGCTCGATCGACGGGGGGGCCCGCATCGTCCACGGCGATCTCCCGTCGATGCTCGTGGGCGGTCTCGCGTCGCTCTTTCTCGAGATGCTCCACCCCTATTCGATGGCCGGCGTCGCCCAGCACTCGCGCTACCGCGACGATCCCCTCGGCCGAGTGCGACAGACCGCTCACTTCATTGGCCTCACGACGTACGGGTCACGCGACGAGGCGCTCGCGGCGATCGAGCGCGTGCGCACGATCCACGAGCACGTGCGTGGCGTGGCCGATGACGGCGTGGCCTACCGCGCCAGCGACCCCCGTCTGTTGGAATGGGTTCACGTCGCCGGCACGGCAATGTTTCTCGCTGCCCATCAGCGCTTCGGCGCGATCCACTTGACGGCGCACCAGTACGACCGCTACGTGGACGAACAGTCCATCGTGGGCCGCGACCTCGGCGTGCCTCACCCGCCACGGACCGTCACGCAGCTGCGCGACGCCCTCGAGGGGTTCCGTCCAGAGTTACGCCTCAGCGATGACGCGGTCCTCGCCCGCGACTTCCTGATACGTGGCGTCGTACAGGTACCACGCCAGCGTGCGGCCTACGCGCTCCTCGTGCGCAGCGCCTTCGGCGTGGTACCCAACTGGGGGCGCCGGCTGCTGGAGGTCCCCGCGCCGCCTGGTCCGACCCGACTCACCGTTGACGCGGCCACGCGGGCCCTGGGAGCACTCATGCGCATCGCCGTACCGCCCTACCAGCCTCCCATCACCGACCCACCTCAGGACACCAGGTTCAGCCCTCCGTCGACGACGATCACCTGACCGGTCACGTAGGGCGTCGCGGCGAGGCTCACGATCACGTCGGCGACATCCTCGGGCCGACCGCTTCGCCGCAACGGCGCGTGCGCGGTCACGAAGCGGCGCTGGGCCTCCCAATCGGCGGTCCAGGGGGTGTCGACCAGCCCCGGCGCGACCGCGTTGACGCGAACCTCGGGGCCAACCGCCTTCGCGAGCAGCGCGGTGAGGTGGTTGAGCGCCGCCTTGGATGCCGCGTAGGGAATGGAGGATCCGGTCGGACGCAGTCCCGCGATCGACGTCACGTTCACGATCGAGCCTCGGGTCACGCGTAACGCGTCCATCGCCGCCACGCTCATCTGCCACGTGCCGAACACGTTGACCTCGAAGATCTCGCGCCACACGTCCAGCGAGGCGCTCGCGAGGTCGCGGTGGTCGATGACGCGTGTGGTGCCAGCGTTGTTGACCAGCACGTCGAGGCGACCGAACCGATCGAGGACCTCGGCGACGAGGGCGTAGCAGTCGTCGGCCAGCGCGATGTCGGCGCGCACGTAGTGCGAACCGGGCGTAGCGCGCACCAACGCCTCCCCGACGTCGCTGCTCGCGCGTGAGTTGAACACCACGTTGGCCCCGTCGCGCGCGAAGCGGCGAGCCGTCGCTTCGCCGATGCCACTGGTCGATCCGGTCACCAGCACCACCCGATCGCTCATTCGCGCCTCCGCACCCGCCACGAGCCGGCCCAGTGCTGGCCCGGCTCGAGCACGACGATATCCTTCCCGCTGCGCAGGGCGTCGGGCGGGCACGTCATCGGTTCGACCGCGACCGCGGTGCGGCGACGTCCGCGCTCGAGCGTGTCGCCCGTGAAGACCTGAACGTAGGGGAAGTTGCGGTCCATGCTGAGCTCCACGTGACCACCGGTGCGGTCCGTGAGGCCCACCGTGGCCAGGCCGAAGTCGTCGCGCAGTAATTCGGTAAAGGTCACGTCGAGCTCGTGGCCATTGATCGACTTGGCCAGGGTGAAGTCCAGGGCGTGGCCGCTGACCGGCAGTATCTCACCGGTGGGAAGTTGGCGCTCGTTCACGGCCACGAAAGCCCGCGCCGGGACGACCAGCTCGGCCCCCTCGATCGTCGGGGTGGTCACGGCGAGATACGGGTGGAAGCCGAGCCCGAAGGGCAGGGGCACGTCGTCGCGGTTGGTGACCGTCGTGGTCACGGTCAGGCCGAGCGAACCCAGGTGGTACGCCACCGCCACCTCGCTCAGGAACGGGTACTCGGGCGTCGGGTGCAAGAGGAGCGAGAGGACGCACCGGTTCTGATTGACGGACTCGACCCGAAAGGGTCGCCAGCGTACGAGTCCGTGCCGCGCCGTGGCGTGCGCGAGGTCGTCGACCGTCGTGGTGGCCGTGCGTTCAGAGAAGGACCAGTGCCCGTCACCCATGCGGTTCGGCCACGGGAAGAGCATCTGGCCGCGAGCTCCCGACGCCGCCTCCTCGGCGGCGAAGCCCTCAATCACGCTCACGCCGCCCTTGACGTAGGTACGCAACGTGGCGCCCACCTCGGTGACCACCGCACGCTGATCGCCGTGGGCGATCGCTATCTGTTCACCCGATGGTCGCATCGTCCGATTCCCTCGTTCCCTGGCCCGTAACCTACGCCCGTTATCGTACGCAGTATGCGAATTCTGCTCACCAACGACGACGGCGTCGGCGCGCCGGGCATCGCCGTCCTCGCCCGGGCCCTGACGCGCTGGATCGAACGCGGACCGTCCGACGAGGTCCGCGAGGCAGTGATCGTCGCACCCGACGTCAACTACTCGGGGATGTCGGCGGCAGTGGGCGACGTCTTCGACCACCCGTCCGTGCGCTACCGGCGCCACCGGATCGCCGGCGCCGAGGGGATCGACACCTACGCCCTCGAGGCACCACCTGCGCTGTGCGCGCTGCTCGGCGCCCTCGGCAGTTTCGACCACCAGCCGGACCTCGTGCTGTCGGGTATCAACGCGGGGGCCAACGTCGGGCGCAGTGTCCTGCACTCGGGAACCGTCGGCGCCATCCTGACCGCGGCGCAGCTCGGACTCTCGGGCATGGCGATCTCGGTCCAGTGGGGCGAGGACGTGCACTACGACACCGCCGCGGCCGTGGCCGTCGAGGTGCTCGAGGAGCTGATGAACGCTCCCTCACGCACGCTGTTCAACTTGAACGTACCCAACCTCCCCGCGGCGGCGCTGCACGGTGTGCGCCGGGGGCGGATCTCCACCGCGGGCGTCGTCAAGTCGGCCGGTCCGCGCGCCGGCGGCGAACCGCTGGCCGAGGAGGGCGACCTCCCCCTGCGCCTCGGCGCCGCGAGCCCGCAGCTCGGCGACGTCAGCGACGAAGCACCCGATGACGACGGCGCGCTGTTGGCCGCCGGGTACGCCTCGCTCACCCCACTACGGGGACCCCACGAGGACACCGACACGGCCCTCGACGGACCGATGGCCCGAGCCCTCGCCGCGATCTCACGACACCTCGAGACGTACCGCTAATCCTCGACGGGCGGGCGGCGGCGCTCCTTGATGGCGCCGCGCTCGCGCTTGTCGTCCACGCGTCGCCGACGCGACGACGCGGTCGGGCGGGTCGCCCGTCGCGGCGGCGGGGTCTGCAAAGCCTGAGCCAGACGCGCCGCCAGCTGCTCGCACGCGGCCGTGCGATTCTGAGCCTGCGAGCGAAAGCGGCCCGCGCTCGAGCGAACGACGGGCCCCAGCGTGTCGAGCAGCCGGTCGCGCTGCGTCGACGACAGAGACCGTGACGCCACCACGTCGAAACTCGCCACGACGCGCGTCAGCGCCCGGTTGGCGTGCTGGCCACCGGGACCACCCGACGTGGTCACGCGCAGGTCGATCTCGGACGCCGGGATCACTACCCCCACCGCGAGCACCAGCTCACCGTCGTCACCGAGGCGAGTGCCCACGAGACATCCTTCCACTGGCCGCTCGGCGTGCGCGCCGATCAGGCGTCTCCTCACTCTACCGACGCCCGCTGTCGACGCCGTGACCGCGCCCGACGGTCGCGGTGGGCTCGGCGGATAGATTGGCCCCAGGAAGAAGGGGCCGTATGCGAACGATTCCGCACGTCATTGGGGGCCAGCCTCGCGAGGGCGAGGGGGTGAGCCCCGTGCACAACCCCGCGACCGGCGAGGTCACGGCACTCGTACCGGTCCCGGATCCCACGCTGGTCGACGAGGTGGTGGCAGTCGCCGCGCACGCCGCCTCGACCTGGCGCAACTCGACGCAGTCGGCGCGCACCAACATCCTCTTCGCGTTCCGCCACCTCCTGGTCGAGCACACTGACGAACTGGCCGCCCTGGTCACCGCGGAACACGGCAAGACCCTGGCTGATGCTCGTGGCGAAATCGCCCGCGGCATCGAAAACGTCGAGTACGCCTGCGGCCTCGCCGAACTGCTCAAGGGGGACTTCTCCAACCAAGTCGCCGATGGCGTCGACGTCCACTCGCTGCGCGAGCCCGTCGGGATCGTCGCCGCCATCACCCCGTTCAACTTCCCGGTAATGGTGCCACTATGGATGAGCGCCAACGCACTCGCCACGGGCAACGCCGTCATTCTCAAGCCATCGGAACGTGACCCCTCTCCCGCGGTGCGACTCGCCGAGCTGCTGCAGATGGCGGGGCTGCCCGACGGTGTATTCAACGTGCTCCAGGGCAACGCCACCACGGTCAACCAGCTCCTCGAGCACTCGGGCGTGGACGCGGTGAGCTTCGTCGGCTCGACCCCCGTCGCGCGCCACGTCCACGCCACCGCCAGCGCGAACGAGAAGCGGGTCCAGGCCCTCGGCGGCGCCAAGAACCACATGGTGGTCCTGGCCGAC
>JAJZYE010000021.1 GCA_021806055.1 Actinomycetes bacterium
ACACAATGCGGGGGGTGTCGAGACTGGCCACTACTGGCTCTCCTTCGCCCGCTCATCGCGCGCGGCGCGCGCGGCCGCGCGCTGGGACGCGACGTCCTCACGGTCGGCGTGCAGCCCCCCCGCCCGGCGCACGCGGATCAGCGTCCCGTGAGGGGGGACCTCGTGATCGCGTCGACCCGCTCGCAGGTCCTCGACGAGCGCGTCGAAGAGCTCGGGCGTGGTGGTGCGCACGTAGCGGTGGTTGACCTGGACCACGGGTGCTCGATCACAGTCGGCGAGACACTCGGTCTCCTCGAGGGTGAACAGGCCGTCGGGCGACGTGCCCCCGACGGGACAGCCCAGCGTGGCGCTGGCGTGCGCCAACATCTCCTCACCGCCGCGCAGCAAGCACGCAATGTTCGTGCACACGCCCACCACGTAACGGCCCACCGGCTCGAGGTGGAACATGTCGTAGAACGACGCGGTGCCGCGCACGTCGGCCTCCGTCGTCCCCGTCAGCTCGGCCACTTCGGCGATCCCCTCGGGAGTCAGGTAGCCGTCTTGCTCCTGGACCAGGTGCAGCAGCGGCAGCATCGCCGATCGCCGCAGCGGGTAGAGGCCCACGAGCTCCTCGGCGCGCTGTCGCAACTCCGTACGTAGGTGACTCATCGATCCACTTCTCCCATCACCGGGTCGACCGCCGAGATGACCGTGATGGCGTCCGACATCATTCCGCCGCGCATGAGCAGCGGCACGACTTGCAGGTTCACGAAGCTGGGCGCACGCACGTGCATGCGATACGGCTTGGAGGTGCCATCGGACACGATGTAGCAGCCCAACTCGCCGCGCGGCGACTCGACCGCGCTGTAGACCTCGCCGACCGGGACCTGAAAGCCCTCGGTGAAGAGCTTGAAGTGGTGGATCAGCGCCTCCATCGACTCGTTGATGCGCGCGCGCGGCGGCGGGGTGACCTTGGGGTCCTGGCTGCGGTAGTCCCCCGCGGGCATCCGCTCCACGCACTGGCGCACGATGCGAAGCGACTCACGTATCTCGTTCAGGCGAATGGCGTACCGATCGAAGTTGTCCCCGTAGGTCCCCACGATGACGTCGAAGTCCACCTGGTCGTAGGCCAGGTAGGGCATCGTGCGACGCAGGTCCCACGGCACCCCGGTCGAGCGCAGCAGCGGCCCCGTCACCCCGAGCGCCAGGGCCTCCTCCGCCATCAGCGGCGCCACACCGACGAGTCGATCCCGGAAGATCGGCTGGCCGGTCAGCAACTCGTCGTACTCGTACGTGCGCTCATCGATGGTGTCGCAGATGACCGTCACGTCGTCCTGCCAGCCGTCGGGCAGGTCGGCGGCGACGCCGCCGGGGCGCACGTAGTTGAGGTTCATCCGCAGTCCCGCGGTCTTCTCGAAGAAGGCGAGGATCAACTCACGCTCGCGGAACCCGTAGATCATCATCGACGTCGACCCCAGGTCCATCCCGTTGGTGGCCATCCACACCAAGTGCGACGCCACCCGGTTGAGCTCGCTCATCATCATGCGAATCCAGGTCGCACGCGCGGGGATCTCGATGCCCAGCAGCTTCTCCACGGCCAACGAGTAGTTGAGCTCGTTGATGACCGGGCTGAGGTAGTCCATGCGCGTGACGTTGGTGGCACCCTGGATGTAGCTGAGCTCCTCGCCCGTCTTCTCCATCCCCGTGTGCAGGTAGCCGATGATGGGCTTGGAGCGCAGCACGAACTCGCCGTCCAGTTCGAGCATGATGCGCAGCACCCCGTGGGTCGACGGGTGCTGCGGTCCCATGTTGATGATCATCGTCTCGTCGTCGCGACGCTCGTAGTCGACCGCGTTGGGATCCAGGACGCGCCCGTCGAGGCGCAGCACGGCCCCAACCTCGCGGCCCAGTTCACTGGGTGGCGTCGCGGCGCGGCGCTGCATCTCCTGAGCGCCCTCGGCGGTCTCGGCCGCCAGGGGCTCGATCCGCTCGGTGGTGCGTACGGTCAGGTGTGTCAGGTCACTCATCGCGGCCCCGGCGCTTCCTTGAACTGCACCGGCACACGCCCCACTGCGTAGTCCTTGCGCAACGGGTGACCCTCCCAGTCCTCGGGCATCAAGATGCGCGTGAGATCGGGGTGACCCCGAAAGATCACGCCGAACATGTCGAACGCCTCACGCTCCATCGCCTCCACCCCCGGGTACAGGCCGAACAACGAGTCGACCACGGGGTCCTCATTGCCCGCCTGGACGCGCACGCGCACGCGCTGGCGCTTCGAGAGGCTGAGCAGGTTCACCACGACCTCGAAGCGGGTTGGTGTCACCCCCTCGGGCAGCGGACGATCCATGTGAGCCAGGTAGTCCACCGCACAGAGGTCGGCGCACATCTCGAAACCGTCATCGCGCCACGCCGCCACCAGCGCCAGGTACTGCGCGGGGTCGACGAAGCAGCCGATGTGGGCGTCGAGCGCGTCGGCGACGACGACGCCGTCGGGCGCCGAGGAGGGTAGGTCGATCATCGAGGCGTCCCCAGCCGTACCGCGACCGGTACGTTCGGAGTCCACGGGCTCGCCTCGAGGGGGCTCGGGGGGGCCGGCGCCACGGCGCGGCGCTTGAGGATCTCGCCGGTGCGGATCTCCTCGTGCAGCGTGAGGATCGCGTGCATCAACGTCTCGGGGCTCGGGGGGCACCCGGGCGCGTAGACGTCCACCGGCACGACCTGATCGACGCCCTGCACGATGGCGTAGTTGTTGAAGAGTCCACCAGTCGAGGCACACACCCCCATCGACAGCACCCACTTGGGCTCCATCATCTGGTCGTAGACCTGTCGCAGGACCGGCGCCATCTTCTGCGAGACGCGACCGGCCACGATCATCAGGTCCGACTGGCGCGGCGAGTTGCGAAAGACCTCCATACCGAAGCGCGCCAGGTCGTAGTCGGCGGCGCCCGCGGCCATCATCTCGATGGCGCAACAGGCCAGACCGAACGACGCGGGCCACACCGACGCACGCCGCGCCCAGCGCACCACGTCCTCGAGGCGACCAGTGAGAAAATTGTGCTGCAGGTCCTCCAGTGCCACCGCTACGCCGCCTTCCCGGCGTCGCCGTCGACGCCGATGCGCACGATGGTCGACGAACTCGTGCGCGCGGGCAGGCCCGAGGTGAGGTGCTTGACGGGTCCCCACGAGAGGGCACCCTCACTGACCAGGAATAACAGTGCCGCGAAGACCGTGACGGAAAAGGCCAGGATCTCGATGAGCCCGAAGGTGCCCAACTGGCGGAAGACCACCGCGAACGGGTACATGAAGACCACCTCGATGTCGAAGATCACGAAGATCATGGCCACCAGATAGAAGCGCACCGGGAAGCGCAACGGCGGCTCGTAGTCGGGGACAATGCCGCACTCGTAGGGAGCCAGCTTCGCATCGGTCGGGCGCTTGTGCGGCGCCAACAACGACGACGCGACAAACGACCCTGAAGCGAACAGCACTCCGAGAATGAGCAGCCCCAGTATTGGTAGGTACTGGTCCACGTCCATCATTTCTACCAGACGTGGCGGGGTCGCTCGTCGCGAAGCGAGCAGGGTCCTAGGACCTAGTCTGGCGGGGTGCCACGACTCCACGACTTGCCCACGCCATCGCGCTACGACGTCGTGATCGTCGGCGGTGGACCCAGCGGCTCCTCGTGTGCGTACTGGCTGGCCCGCGCCGGCTGGAACGTCTGCGTGATCGAGAAGAAGACCTTCCCGCGCGTCAAAACCTGCGGCGACGGGCTCACGCCGCGCTCCGTGCGCCAGCTCCACGACATGGGCCTCGCCGAAGAGCTCGCCGCTCACGGACACCGCTACCACGGGCTGCGCTCAGTGGGCTTCGGTGCGACCCTGGAGCTGAACTGGCCCGAACATCCCGTCTTCCCCAACTACGGCTACACGATCACCCGCTACAACCTCGATGCACGGGTGGCCGATCGGGCGAGTGAGGCGGGTGCGACGATCGTCACCGGCGCGGAAGCCGTCTCACTCCTGGACGCCGTGCCCTCGACGGACGCGCTGGCGAGCGCCGCCGGCGTCGTGGCGCGCGACGTCGCCGACGGCGCGGTGCGCGAGATCCGTGGACGCTACGTCGTCACGGCGGAGGGCCAGAACGCGCGCCTGGGCCGTGAGCTCGGCGTGACCCGTGACCGCTCGCTCCCCCTCGGAATGGCCCTGCGCGGCTACTACTCCAGTGAGCGCCACGACGAACCCTGGATCGAGTCGCACCTGGACATCCGCGATCCGCACGGCGACGTCGTGCCCGGCTACGGCTGGATCTTCCCGCTGGGCGACGGGCGCGTCAACGTGGGCGTGGGCCTGCTGTCCACGGGCGGCGCGTGGAAGGGCGTCAACACCACCAAACTCCAGGAGTACTTCGTCGCCCAGGTCGGCGACGCGTGGGGGCTCAATGAGACGACCAGCCTCGGCGCCCCCACCGGGGGGCGCCTGCCCATGGGGCTGGCGTTAGGGCCGCGCGTGGGCGCCAACACGCTGGCCATCGGCGACGCGGCGGGAGCCATCAACCCCTTCAACGGCGAGGGCATCGCCTACGGCTACGAGACGGGCCGCCTCGCCGCGGCCGTCCTCGGTGAGGCGCTGGCGACGCACAACCCGGCGGCCCTCGCGAGCTACGACGACCTGCTCGAGCGGGCGTACGGCGAGTACTACCGCGTCGCCCAAGCGTTCGTGCGCCTGATCTCCCAGCCCGCGATTCTCACCGCGTGCGTCAGCGTCGGACTACGTATCGAGCCGATCATGCGCGGGCTCCTGGCCATCATGGCCAACCTGATGAACCACGACGAGCCCGGCACCACCGAGGCCACCTACCGCGCGCTGGCGCGCCTCACCGAGGTCATCCCCGAGAGCGTGATCGACCGGGTGCTCGGCGACTCGATGCGCGTGCGACCGGTCGCTGCCCTGCACCGGTGAACGGCGGCGGCGTGGACGTCAGAGCGCCGCGGAGCTCGACGAGCTGATTCGCGCCTTCAAGGTGTCGACCAGGGTGTCCAGCAGGGGCTGGCTCTGGGGCCACCGACCCACCAGGGCGGCCAGGGTGAGCTCGTAGTGGCCGCCCGCGACGACCACCACCACCAGGTGCAGACGCCTGGTCAGCGTCGGCAGCTCAACGCTCGCTACCCCTCCGCGGGCCCACCCGTGGAGCAGAGTGGTGGGTTGCCAGTCCCGCGCGCCGCTCACCTGGGTGTTCACCCCCGTGAGCTCGCTCAGCACGATCGAGGCCTGGGACGCGGCGAAGCACGCCCCGAACCCGGGCCGTGACATCTCGGCGACGTCACGACGCACCATCGTGGTGGTGGCGTAGTACTGCGCGGTGCTCGCCACCTGGGCACCGCCATAGTTCGACGAGGAGAAGAAGGGCGACGTCGCCTGGTAGTCGGGCAGCTGGCCGGCGGCACCGTAGACGCGATCGGTAGCCGCGCTGACACCCAGGCACCGCTGGAACTGCGCGGTGATGGTCGACCACACCGAGTGGGGGGGCGCAGCCGTCGTGGTCGTGCTGACGCGTTCGCTCCCGGCGGGGAACAGGAATCCCAGGATCGAGGTGGGGGCGGTGGTCCAGCCCGCCGGTAGGTCCGCCAGGCGCAGGTCGGCGCGCTGGGCCGCGCGCAGTTCGTCGACACCGCTCGAGGCACCGGTGAAGAACGCCGCCACCCCACCGGCGACCGACGCCAGGAGGACCACCGACGCGACCGCCGCGACGCCCGCGCGGCGGCGACGGCGCCCGACGGTGCCGCCGTGCGCCAGCACCAACGCACGCAGCTCCTCGAAGTCGTCGAGATCGCGGCGGCGCCACTGGTAGCGCGTCCCTCCAATCGTCGCCGAGAGCAGCATCGCTCGCCCCCGGCGCACCAGCTCGATCTGGCTGACCTCCTCCCAGGGCGTCTGCCACGCCACCGGAAAGACGCCGGCCAACTGGGTCAGTCCCTGGTCGTCGGCGAGGAGGGTGACCGGCGCGGTGGGGCCGTGCGCGACGAAGCTCGGCCGCACCGACCACCCTTCGCTGCGCAGAGCGCTCACGGGTGGCGGATCGCGGTGGCGGCCGAGGCCGCGGCCGCCACTACCCGGGCGAGGTCCTCGTCCGTGTGCGCCATCGAGACGAACAGGATCTCGTAGGCGCCCGGCGCCAGGGCCACGCCGCGGCGCAGCATCGCGTGAAAGAACTCCCGGTACAGCCCGTTCTGCGCCACCGCGCGCGAGCTCGCGTAGTCGACGGGGTCGTCGAAGGGCTCACGTGCGAGGTAGAGCCCGGTGAGCGGACCCACCACCGGAGTGCGCGCGACGAGTCCGCCACCCTCAATCGCCTCGCGCAGGTCACGCGCGAAGCGGGCGACTCGCGCGGCCAGTTCCTGATACATCGCCGGCGTGACGCGCGCGAGGACCGCCAGGCCGGCGGCCGTGGCCAACGGGTTCCCCGACAGGGTTCCCGCCTGGTAGACCGGCCCCACCGGTGCCAGGCACGCCAGAAGGTCGCGCCGACCTCCGAAGGCTCCGATGGGCAAGCCCCCGCCGATCACCTTGCCGAAGCACCACAGGTCGGGCGTGACCCCCATCGACGCCGAGGCGCCGGCGAACGCGAGGCGAAATCCCGTGATCACCTCGTCAAAGATCAGCAGCGCCCCCACCCGGTCGCACTCCGCGCGCAAGCCCTCGAGGAAGCCGGGCTGGGGTGCCACCAGGTTCATGTTGGCGGCGACCGGCTCGACCAGGACCGCGGCCACGGTCTCATCGAGTGTCGGTACCACGTTGTAGGGCGCCACGACGGTATCGGCCACCGCGCCCGCGGTGACGCCCGCGGAACCGGGCAGCCCCAACTGGGCGACGCCGCTGCCCCCCGCCACCAGCAGGGCGTCGGAGTGCCCGTGGTAGCACCCCTCGAACTTGACCACACGATCGCGTCCGGTCACCCCGCGCGCCACTCGAACGGCACTCATGGTGGCCTCGGTGCCCGAGGACACGAAGCGAACCTGCTCCAGACCCGGCACGCGAGCGGTCATGGCCTCGGCCAACATCACCTCACCGGGGGTGGGTGCGCCGAAGGTCGTGCCCCGGCCAGCCGCCTCACGCACCGCCGCCACCACCGCGGGGTGGGCGTGACCCAGCAACGAGGCGCCGTAGGACTGGACGAGGTCGACGTACCGCGTTCCCTCGACATCGGTGACGTAGGCCCCTTCCCCGCTCACGACCGTGTAGGGCACACCCCCCACGCTCGCGAAGGACCGCACCGGAGAATCGACGCCCCCGGGGATCACCGCTAGGGCGCGCTCAAACCAGCTCTGATTGGTCACCCGGCGAGAACCTCCGCCACCTCGCGCGCGAAGTAGGTGAGCACGAAGTCCGCGCCGGCGCGGCGCACGGCCGTCAGCTGCTCGATGGCGACGGCGGTGGCGTCGATCCACCCGCGCTCGCCGGCCGCCTTCACCATGGCGTACTCGCCACTCACGTGATAGGCGCTGATCGGCACGTCCAACTCGCGGCGCAGATCGGCGACCACATCGAGGTACGTCATCGCGGGCTTGACCATCACGATGTCGGCGCCCTCACGGACGTCGGCGCGCGCCTCTCGCAGTGCCTCGCGTCGATTGCGCCAGTCCTGCTGGTACCCGCGCCGGTCACCTCCGCCGAGGATCTCGACGCGTACCGCCTCGCGGAAGGGACCGTAGAGCGCACTCGCGAACTTGGCCGCGTACGCGAGGACGACGGTCTCGGCGAAACCCTCGCCGTCGAGCGCCGCCCGGATCGCCCCCACCTGCCCGTCCATCATGCCGCTCGGCGCCACGACCGCCGCGCCGGCCTCGGCCTGCACGGTCGCGGTACGGGCGTAGAGCTCGAGGGTGGCGTCGTTGTCAACGTTGCCGCGATGGTCGAGCACGCCGCAGTGTCCGTGCGTGATGTACTCGTCCAGGCAGAGGTCGGCCATCAGCACCACGCCATCACCGAACTCGTCGCGCAGCGATCGCAGGGCGATCTGCACGATGCCCGATGGGTCGTAGGCGCCGGTGCCGCGCTCGTCCTTGTGAACCGGCACACCGAAGAGGATGACGCCTTTCACGCCCAGGTCGTGCAGAACGCGCACCTCATCGTGCAGCGACGTCAAAGTGTGCTGGACGTGACCGGGTAGCGACGAGATCGGCTGGGGCTCACTCAACCCCTCACCCACGAAGAGCGGAGCGACCAGGTGCTCGGGCGTGAGCGACGTCTCGGCAATCAGGTGGCGTAGCGCCGCGGTGCGGCGTAGGCGACGGGGTCGCTCAGTGGGGAACACGGCGCCAGCCTATTACCGGCCCCGCGGATCACGGCCGGTGATCGTCACGAGACGCTCGCGCAACGACGGATCCCAGCCCTCCAACACGCGCGCGTGATCGGCGGCGACCGCACGCGCCGTCGTCGCCCCGGGCACCACCACCCACGTCGACTCACCCACGTACGCGCGCGCCACGGCCCACGCCGACGGGGCGCCAACGAGGACCACGTCCGCACGGGCCAACGCCGCCGCCCCGGCCTCGTCGGGCTCGCGGGGCCGCGTCTCGTAACAGGCGAGCCGCGACACCGCCAGGCCCCGCTGGGTGAGCCGCTGGGTCAACTCCTCGCGCGCGTCGCTCGCCGCGACCACCACGACGGGTCCACGCTCGATCACCTCCGCCAGCTCGGCCGCTCCCCCGGTCCCCTCCACACTCACCATCAGCCCCCGCGCGCGCAGCGCCGCGCTCGTCGCGGGACCGACGCTCGCCACCTCACTGTGGGGGCCCACGACCGGGCGCACCAGAGCCGCCGCCCCGGCGCCACGCGCACTGGTGACCGCCAGCACGGCGTACGCGCCCGCGTGGGGCAGGTCCCGGGCGGCGCGCAGCAGGGCGTCCGGCTCCTCGTAGTGGGTGACGGTCACCGGGACCTCCACCACCTCGGCGCCGTCCGGGAGCCAGGTGCGCAACGCGTCACCGCGGCCCGCCTCTCGCGTCACCACCACGCGCACCGCTACCCGCTCCACCCCGGGAGCGATGCACCACCACGCTCGTCGCGCAGCTCGCGCGCCACGGCCCGTCCCAGGACCTCCGGATCGCTTCCGACGCGGGTCGCGCGCACGCTGGCGCTGCCGTCGAGTCCGACCATCACCGCCGACAGCGCGAGCTCGCCGTCGCGCCACGTCGCGTGCGCCCCCGCCGGGATCGCGCACCCCGTGCCCAACTCGCGCAAGAACGCTCGCTCGGCGCGCACCGCGGTGAAGGCCGCGTCATCGGTGAGCTGCGCCACGATCAGGCGCGTGGTCTCGTCGTCCGCCCGGACCTCGAGGGCGAGGGCCCCCTGCCCGACCTGCGGGACGAACCAGGCCGGGTCGAGGCGCTCGGACACGCGCGCCAACTCGCCGAGGCGTTCCAGCGCCGCCGCCGCGGCCACCACCGCGTCCACACCGTCGTGACCCGGCGCC